>JAOUOQ010000023.1 GCA_029880275.1 Candidatus Aminicenantota bacterium
AAGCCCTTACCCCCTCCGCCGGTAGCCGCCTTAAGCATCAGGGGAAAACCGACTTTGCTTGCTATGTCGCTTAGCTCTTCCAGGGAACCCACCCCCTCGCAAGTGCCCGGCACGACGGGTACTCCTGCTTCGGTCATCATCCGCCGGGAGGTGAGCTTGCTCCCTATAAGCCGGATTGACTCTGCAGAGGGACCGATGAACACCAGGCCGGCTTCCTGACAGGCAAGGGGAAATTTGGGATTCTCCGCCAGAAAGCCGTAGCCGGGATGAATGGCCTGGGCACCAGAGCTTTTGGCTACCTCTATTATCTTATCAGTGCGGAGATAGCTCTCCGCCGATGGCGGCGGACCGATGAGGTAGGCTTCGTCGGCAAAGCGGAGATGGAGCGCCTGTCGGTCGGCTTCGGAATAGACCGCCACCGTCCCCATGCCCATCTCCCGACAGGCACGCATCACCCGGATGGCAATCTCCCCCCGATTGGCAACCAGAACCTTCTTAAACATGCTCCTTACTTAATTCTTTAGGAAAAGCTTCACAAAATCTATTTAGGGCTTCTTGAAGACAATCATCTTGACCTAATTGAAAAACCTCATTCAATTGATTTATAATTCTCAATAAAAAGTCACAATTTGAAAAAATAACTTGTGTAATTAAATGATCTGTTATTGCAATAATAAATCTGGTGATATTATTATTTTCTATTACGTAATATCTAGAACTCTCTATATTAGAGTGAACTAAGTTTGAAAAAGGGCAATATATAGATATATAATAATCCTTCAATCCAATATCTTTAGCCATTTCTTCACAAGATTTACCAGACCACCATCTTTTGTTAGGGTATAATTTTTCATGTTCTTCATAATTTTTGTTTATTTCTTCTTTCCTTTCATCTGATAGTCTATCGTATACTTCATAAAATAAATTGCTTAGAGAAATTTTATTCAAATATTTTCTTGATAATATATGAGAATAATAAATATAATTTTTAGCTCTATTATCCTGATCCTCTTTTGATATATAGAGAAAATTTGTCAATAGTTCGAATTGACATCTAATTAGAACAGCAGCATCTTCACCGAAGCCATTTTCAGTTAATAATTTTATAGATCTGAAAGTTTTGAGGCCTTTTGCAAGAAAATAATTTGCAACTTCCTTAAAAACTGAATCAGGTTTAATTAACTTTTCTTTATTATTTTTAATAAAATTGAATGCTAATTCAGCAAGCTCTTCTTGGAAGCTAAACTGATGTTTGTAAGACAAAATTAATTTATTTTTCCAATCCTTTTCTCGGTTCAGTAAATCCTGATAATTGTCTAATTCTTTATTTGAATATTTTTTATCTTCCAAAGCACCCTCACTAATATTATATAATCTCTATCGCTTCTTTTAAAGTCGCTATGCTCTCCATTTTAAAGCTTTATGAGATCCCTAATGCAACTCTCTTGAACCACCTGGTAAACCTTCGCCTGTTTCCACCATCTTTCGGCTTCTATTTTCATCGCAAGTAACGAAAAGCAGTCAGTAAATCTTGTGTGCTATTGTATCAAAGTTATATTTTATATACAAGTTTCTTTTGCCCGGTGGCTGATGAGACGCGGTATATTTTTAATGCCCTGCCTGGGTCAAGCTCTATGTAGTTGTAAGACTGTTCAATATGGGCTTTAATGCGCAAGGTGGTGGCGGTGCCGGCGTAAAGGAAGACGATACCGTTGAGAACCCACAGCCAGGGGACATGCTTATGTCCGCACAGAACCAGATTTACCCCCAGCTCAGCTATCAGCTTCAGCACATCACCGGCATCAACCGGTATGTTCCGCTCCCTGCCGGTGTCGGGAATGGGAATCAGGTGGTGGTGGAGCACCAGAATCTTGAAGTCCTCGCCGCTGAGGTTCTCCCTTATAAAGGGATATGATACTCTGCCTATGTGCCCATCGTCGATATCGGGCTCGCTGGAGTCAATCCCCACCATCTTGATACCCTTACGGGCGCAGACCGGATAGCGGGTGCCGAAAAGCTCGTCAAACAGCGCATCACCCGCATTGCGGGAGTCGTGATTCCCCGGAACGATGAGCTTGTTTTCAGTCTCAATTCGGTCGATGTAGTTTTTTGCATCCAAATACTCGTGGTAATAGCCATCGTCGGTGAGGTCGCCGCTGATGACCACACAAGAGGGCTTCATCTGGTTGACCTGCCGGATTACCTTTTCCCCCAGCTCGTCGCTAAAGTATTGCCTGCCGACATGGATATCGGACAGATGAATCAACTTCACTCTTGTCATCGGCAAAAACCCTCCCCCCTCAGAAAAAAGTCCTTTTGGGAAAAGGGGGAGCTACTTACCTCCCCATCTCTCCCACATCACAATCTCCCCCAAAGCTTTGCGGGACTTCTTTCCTGGCGGTTCCTTTGCAGGGTAACCGAGGGTAAGGAGCTGCACCACCCTTATCTGCGTTGGTATGCCGAGGATTTTGCGCACCTCATCTTCGTAGAAGGAGCCGACCCAGCAGGTGCCCAGCCCCTCCTCGACCGCCTTCAGGGTTATATGGTCCACGGCGATAGCCACATCTATGGGATAGCTCAGTTGTCCACAGCGCATCACATAATTATCGGTCTCAGCGCAGGCGGCTATGACCACCGGTGCCTCTGCGACAAACTTCTGGCGATTAGCAGCCACCATCAGCTTCTGGCGCGTGTCCTCTGAACGAACTACCACAAAGCGCCACTCCTGCAAATTGCAGGCAGAGGGAGCCAATCGGGCGGCTTCCAGCACCCTAGTTAACTTCTCCTCCTCAACGGGCTTATCGAGATAATGGCGAACACTCCACCTTTTGCAGATAGCCTCCATCACATCCATTCTTTTACCTCCTTTAGCAAGGCTCGCCACAGGTAGAAAAGATAGAAGAAAATATCAGAGAGGGATGTTACCGTGCTTTTTTGGCGGGTTACGGTCGACCTTGTTAAGCAGGGAGTTCAGGGCTATGATTAGCTTGGGGCGGGTGTATTTGGGCTCTATCACCTCATCTATAAACCCCCGTTCGGCGGCCACATACGGGTTGGCGAACTTCTCCCGGAACTCAGCAACCTTGGTCTCTTCGTACTTTGTGGGGTCTTTCTCATCTTTTATATCCCGGCGATAGATTATCTTAACCGCCCCCTCGGGACCCATCACGGCGATCTCGGCGGTCGGGTAAGCGTAGTTGATATCGGTGCGGATATGCTTGCTCGCCATAACGCAATAGGCACCACCATAGGCTTTTCTGGTGATAACCGTTATCTTGGGCACGGTGGCTTCGGCAAAGGCATAGAGGAGCTTCGCCCCATGCTTGATGATCCCTCCATACTCCTGTTCTGTCCCCGGGAGGAATCCTGGCACATCCTCAAAGACAATCAGAGGGATGTTGAAAGCGTCGCAGAAGCGGACAAAGCGAGCCCCCTTAACCGAGGCGTTAATATCAAGCGTTCCTGCCAGAACCGCCGGCTGGTTAGCCACCACTCCCACCGAATAGCCGTTCAGCCGGGCAAACCCAACAATCATGTTCTGGGCAAAGTGCTCGTGAACCTCAAAAAAGTAATTGTCGTCCACCACCAGCTTGATTATCTCCCTTATATCGTAAGGCAGATTGGGGTTGTCAGGGACAATGGTGTTCAGCTCTTCCTCAACACGGTCAGGGCGGTCTTCGGTGGGAATGCGGGGCGGGTCCTCCCGATTGTTGTCGGGGATGAAGCTCAGAAGCTCGCGGATAGCAGCCAGACACGCCCGGTCGTCTTCCACGGAGAAATGAGCAACTCCGCTTATCTTATTGTGCGTGAGGGCACCCCCCAGCTCGACCTTGGTTACTTTTTCGTGGGTCACCGCCTTTATGACATCGGGTCCGGTGATGAACATGTAGCTGGTATCTTTGACCATGATGATAAAATCGGTGATGGCGGGCGAGTAAACCGCACCCCCGGCGCAGGGACCCATGATGGCGGATATCTGGGGAATGAGCCCTGAAGCGAGTGTATTGCGCAGAAAGATATCGGCGTAGCCTGCCAGGCTCACCACCCCCTCCTGGATGCGAGCCCCCCCTGAGTCGTTGAGCCCTATCACGGGAGCACCCATCCTCATCGCCAGGTCCATTATCTTGCATATTTTAGCGGCGTAAGTCTCACTCAGGGAGCCACCGAAGACGGTGAAGTCCTGGGCGAAGATATAAACCAATCTGCCGTTTATGGTACCGTAGCCGGTGACCACGCCATCCCCGGGAATCTTGTTCTTTTCCATGCCGAAATCAATGCAGCGATGAGTGGCCAGCTTGTCCAACTCCTGGAAGCTCCCTTCATCCAGTAGCAGATGTATACGCTCACGGGCGGACAGCTTACCCTTTTTATGCTGCTGCTCGATCCGCTCTTTTCCACCCCCCTCCTCTGCTGCCTTAATCTTTTGATATAATTCTTCTATCTTCTTTTCAATACTCATTATTCTCTCCTATGGTGCAAATTATACAAAGAAGAGGGGCTTAAAATCAAGCAATTTCTGGCGAGTGAGCAACCTTCAGCGAGGCCAAAGGGGGAGGAAAAAATTGCATTACTTAGCTTACTCTGATAAACTCCACTGGTAAGTAAAACAGCACAAACCGAATGGAAAAAAGGGGGATTGCTATTTACCTCCGAAGGGCATTTCATCATCGGGAGAAAAAACCATGAAATGGAGGAAGACTGAAGGGAGTTATATTCTCAGATTAGAGGAAGAGGATGAGGTAATATCCAGCCTTTCCCAGCTTGCCCACCAGGAAGGGATAAAGGGCGGTACTTTCTGGGGATTGGGGGCGGTTAAAGAGTCAGTTATCGGTTATTTCGACTCGGAAACTAAGCAATATCAGAAGAAAAACCTCCAGAAGAGCCATGAATTGGTGAGTCTGCAGGGGACCATAAGCTGGCTGGAGGGTGAGCCTTTTATCCATGCTCATGCAGTCTTGGCAGGGAACGATTTCAGAGCCTATGGCGGGCACCTCTTCTCCGCCAAGGTCAGCGCCACGGTCGAGCTGTGGGTACATACCCTGGGAGAGGAGTTAAAGAGGTTCTACGAGCCCCATCAAAAAATGAATCTCCTTGAGATTTGATCATTGAGGAGAGCCCTTGTGCCTCAGGGGTTTTGTCAGGTAGTACCAGATGGACTGGGCTGCTCCGGGAGCCCCTTTCCGCAGAAGCCTCTTTTTGAGCCGGGTATAGGCTGGCTTTTCCAGGAGGAGCTGGAGAGCAATCTCCCTGAAGTCTCTGCTCGCGGCTGCCAGCCTTAATCCTATCTCTAAAAACCAGGGAGAATAAAACCTCTTCCTCAATTGAGCTGCCTTGTGAAGCTCACCTAAAAACTCCCTCTGCAGCATCCTGTCATACTCTCCAAGTTCCCCCTTAAGGATAGCTTCAGCCAGAAGCTGAGCAGATTTCAAGGCATAGTAAATCCCTTCTCTGGTAAGAGGGTCAACCAGCCCGGCGGCATCCCCCACCAGTGCCCAGCGCTCGCCTGAATACCGCTGGCACAGGAACTCCTCTGCCCTCAGCGAAGGAACCAGCGCCCATTTGAAGCTGGCTTCTATGGTCTCTTTTGAGGGGAGACACTCCAATATGAACCTCCGGAGGAGGATTTCCAGCTGATGGCTCTCCATCTGACCCAGAGGGGAACCTATGCCTACCGAGGCGTATCCCTGGCGGGGAAACCACCAGATATACCCCTCCACTCCCGAAAGAAAACAGACTTTTGCCTTTTCCTCAAATCCCCCCTTAATATAGCCTACCACCGCAAGGCTGAGGTCCCGGGGGTCAAAGTTTCTCCACAACTGCCGACGGACAATGCTCTTTACCCCATCAGCTCCCACCACGAGGTCTGCCGAATGGCTCCCCTTGTCAGAAATAACCTTCCATCGCCCCTTCCTCTTTTCTACCCTCAGTACCTTCTCGGGAATAAAGCGTGCTCCCGATTGCAGCGCCCTATCTATAAGGAAGCGACTCAGCTCCTTTCGAGAGCAGACATAAAAGGGAGATGAAAGAGGAAAGTCATAACTACTTCCTCCGGGAGTGACAAACTTAATAAAGTGGATTTCCCTTTTCGCTATCTTTTGACTTTCTAAAAAAGGGAATTCCCTGATAGCCTTTGAGGTGACCCCACCACCGCAAGGCTTCTCATAAGGGGCAAGATGGTCAAAGAGGAGGTTGGAGCATCCTTTCTCAGCCAATAGACCCGACAGGTAAGCACCGGCTACCCCGGCACCAACAATAGCAACTTTCATAATGGGCAGCAGAATAACCTGGCTCTAAAAGGTATCGGTTTTCTTCCCTATGAACCTCAAGATAAGCACCAGCAATACCCCCCCTATGGGTACGGTAATGAGGGGGCTGATGCCGTAGCCCATGGGCCAGTAGCCAATAAGGGCGCTCACCACACCCACGGTAAAGGCATAGGGAATCTGGGTTTTCACATGGTCTATATGGTCCGAGCCGGATGCCATGGAAGAGAGTATGGTGGTATCGGAGATAGGCGAGCAGTGGTCCCCAAAAGCCGCCCCGGCTAACACTCCGGCGATGGAGCCAAGGAGCACCGATTCCGACATGGCAGGGCTCAAGCCTGCCGCCAAAGGCATTTTGTACCCCAGAGGAATCACAATGGGCATCAGGATAGCCATAGTCCCCCAGGAGGTTCCCGTAGCAAAGGCGATGATACATGCCAGCGCGAAAGAGACCATAGGAACAAGATGTGGTGACAAAATGTTTTTACTAACCTCTACCACATAATTAGCCGTTCCCAGCTCCTGGCATATCCCTCCAATAGCCCAGGCAGACAGCAAGATAATACATGCCATAATCATCGCCTTTATCCCCTGAACCCAGCTTTCTAAAGACCTCCGAAGATTTAAAATCCTCTGACTCACGGCCATAACTATGGCAATTACGGAGCCAATGGTGAACGCCCACAGGAGCACTTCAAAGGAGTCCCCGGCACCGAAAATCTCATAGCCCGGGGCACTGCTAACATAGGCAGCTCCTTTTTCCGCTTTTAGATTGGACAGTCCGGTGAGATAGAGACCGGAAAAGGTGATGGCAATCACCGCTGCAAAGGGAACCACAGCATTAATCCATCTGCGGGGCGTCTCTTCCGGAGGCGGAGTCAGGGTGGTTTCCGGGTCGGCGATAGGCACTGCGAAGGGGGCAATTACCTGACCGGTGGTTCGGCATCTTCTCTCAGCCTTATACATGGAGCCGAAATCCCTGACCATTATGGCAGCCGCAAAGCCAAAGATAAAAGTATATATGGGGTAAAAGCGTGAGGGGATGGTCTGGAGGAAGGTGATATACGCATTGCGGCTCACCCCCAGAGAGGTGAAGCCGTCGCTTATCAATGAGAGCTCAAACCCAATCCAGGTGGATATGACGGCAATGCTGGCAATGCAGGCGGCTGAGGAATCGACTATGTAAGAGAGCTTCTCCCGCGAGATTCTCAGCTTATCGGTAAAGGGGCGCATGGTGTTGCCCACAATTAGAGTATTAGAATAGTCGTCAAAGAAGATTAATATACCCATTATCCTGGCAACTATCTGACCACCACGGGGAGTTCGGGCGACTTTGCTTATCTTCTCCACCACCCCATGCATACCTCCCGACCGGTAGATAACTCCTACCATTCCTCCCAGAATAAGGGAGAACATAATGATAAGGGCATGGGTTCGGTCGGTCATCGCCTGCAGATAATAGTGGTCTACCACCCGCAGGAAGGCGGCAAAGGGACGGAAGTCATATATGAAGAAAGCCCCCAACCAAACGCCAGCAAAAAGGGCGATAATGACCTCCCGGAAGATCAAAGCAAAGGTGATAGCCAACAGAGGGGGTAGGATGGATAAAATTCCGGGAATCACCCGACTCCGCATAACGATCTCTTGCTCTCCCACCTGTAGGGTGAGTTGCACCCTGCCACTGTCGGATAGCCGTATCTCCTCAGACGTGTAAGGATTCGACCCCTTCAGCTCCCCTCTGATAAGCACCCCTTCCCTGGAGAAGCTGAGCGTAAAAGGGATTACCACTTCCGGAGGGGCATCTTCGGCTTGTATGGTGACTGTGAAGGGGACGCGAGATAAGATTACCCGTGGGGCTTCGAGGCGATAATTGTAAGGGTAAGCTTCAGTCTCCTCCCCTTTCAGAAGAGATTGGTTGAGGAACAGAATAAAAAAAGTGATAACCAATAACAGGCATCGCGTTGACTTTACCGACAAACTGAACATCCACCTAATCCCTAAAGGTAGAACTGCGAAGCAAGTTGCCTCTTGCGTCAATCAGAAGCGCTAAGGTGTCTCCTCTATCCGAAGTTCGATAAAAACCGCCGCTATTTTAGCTTCTTTAGCTTGTTCAGAGCTTTATGGTTCCCCATAACAGTGAGATGATCTCCCGGCAGGATAATCTCGTTAGGCAAAGGGAGAACAACATTATAACAGGATTTCATTTCCCCGTTGGCTTTGGGAGCTTCTCGCTTGATAACGATCACCTGTATATTGTGCTTACGCCTCAAGTCGAGCTCTCGAACTGTTTTCTCTATAAAGGAGGAAGGAGCTTTCAGCTCCACTATCTGAAGGTCTTCCCCTATATCTATCTCGTCGTAAACATTCGGACTTCCCAGCCTTTTAGCCAGACGAATTGCCATATCCTTCTCCGGGAAGATGACCTCTGTAGCCCCTATCTGGGTGAGAATCTTAGTCTGGTCTTCATTAGCTACTTTGGCTATTATTTTTTTGACCCCGGCTTCTTTGAGGAAGAGAGTTACCAGCATGGCGCTCTCAAAGCCCTCCAAGCCCAGACTGATAATGGCGGCATCTACATCTTGTATCCCTATGGCTTTTAAAGTCTCCTTATCAGTGGCATCGGTCAGGATGGCCTGGGCAACAATCTCCTTGACGCTTTGAATTTTCTCTCTGTTGGAATCGATAGCTATGACTTCGTGCCCGTCAGCGGCGAGGGTTGCGGTCACATGATAGCCAAATCCCCCTAATCCGAGAACAGCAAATACTCCCATTTCCTGTTACCAAAAAATAAAACCCCCTCTGCCAACAGCAGTAAAGGAGGTACATTAAACCAAAATTTCCGTACCTTAAAGGTCTTCCTCTTTCGGCGTCTTGGTCTCCTTGCCATGCGTGGCTGGCAATTTGAACTCCTCTCTGATCTTTTTCTCCAGAGCATCCTGAATTTCAGGGTGGTTCTTGAGAAACTCACGGGCGTTTCCTCTTCCCTGACCGATACGCTCTTCGCCAAAGGAGTACCAGGCACCAGTTTTTGTCACTATCTGTTTTTGAATTGCGAGGTCCAGAAGGTCCCCCTCCTTAGAGATTCCCTCCCCGTAAAGGATATCAAACTCCGCCTCCTTGAAGGGAACGGCCACTTTGTTCTTCACCACTCGGACTTTTGTGCGACTGCCGACAATCTCCTCACCCTCCTTTATGGTGCCGATCCTGCGAATATCGAGACGGACCGAGGAGTAAAATTTCAAGGCTCGCCCACCGGTAGTTGTTTCGGGATTGCCGAAGAAGATGCCGATTTTCTCTCGAATCTGGTTGGTGAATATCAGGGAAGTGTTCGACTTGGATACCAGCCCCGCCAGCTTTCTCAAAGCCTGAGACATCAACCGCGCCTGCAGTCCCATATGGGCATCTCCCATGTCCCCTTCAAGTTCCGCTCGAGGCACTAAAGCGGCTACCGAGTCAATTACGATGGCACTAAGGGCACTGCTTCTAACCAGTACCTCAGCAATCTCCAGAGCTTGCTCCCCGTTATCTGGTTGCGAAACCAGCAGATTGTCTATATCCACCCCCAGCTTTCGAGCATAACCGGCGTCTAACGCGTGCTCTGCATCAATAAAAGCAGCTAACCCCCCTGCTTTCTGCGTCTCGGCAATGATATGGAGGACCAGGGTTGTCTTTCCCGAGGCTTCGGGACCGAAAATTTCGGTTACCCTCCCCCGAGGGATACCCCCCACGCCCAGAGCAGCATCTAACGACAGGGAACCGGTAGAGATAGCAGGAACATCGATCACCGCACCCTTGGAGCCCAGCCACATAATAGACCCCTTACCAAACATCTTCTCAATCTGGAGTAGCGCCATATCGATCGCTTTGGAGCGCTTATCAGGTTCAGAAACCATTTTGCCCCCTTTCTTCTAATTTGGATATATATTAAAACAATTCCTTTCCCATGTCAACTTAATTAGAAGGTGCTTATCTCTTGTTTTAAGGCGCACCTTCAGATTTGTCCTTGGCTAAGTCTATTGCTTCTTTTTCCGACTTTGGTAATCGACATATAACCTGCTCCTCAAGGTCTGCGAAGCTTTCCTTCTGATTACTTCAGGGACATCAAGGTTGTTTTTCAACTTATTCAGGTCGACATTGTTCAGCTTATAGATCAGGCCCATGGAGACATCTACGGGGGTTTTGGGGTTTTTGACCAGGCTGTTGACAATGGGATACTTGCCCATCCACTCCCTGCTTTCAGCAATGCCACGCAACACATCATCGCACACATTGCGCATATTAGCGATGCTCTCTGCCTCCTGGTCCCCCAGTTTAGGGCTTTTAAGAACCATGGTAGACACTGTGCGATTAGGGTCGCGAACTAATATGACCCTTTCCTCCCGGGTGCCTTTCAGGGCTAAGATAATCTTCTGTCCCACCGTGAGGCGGGCTATTTTCTGCAGCGCGGTGCGTCGCACTTCCTCTGTTTCATCTTTGACACCCTGAGGCTGCTGTGATGCTTGATCCATGTCCAACCACCTCTCCCTCTCTTCAACACTAAAAAGAGGGTTATGCTTTATCCTATTCAGAATAGAAGGGCAACGCTTCAGCCGGAGTTGGTCCATGAGGATTAACTTTAGCTCCCCTGCCCCGACCTTATCAGCTAAAAACTCGATGGTTTCATCAGAGGTAGAGGAGTCAAGCACAATAGTCTCCAATACCTCTTGTTTGGAAAGGGAGTAGCGGCTGAGGAAATCGAGCTGGTCGGATGTGAAGTTGGTTCTCTGGATGAACCCCGCCAGCTCTCCTGCGTCTATGGCTTCTATGGTTGCTCTCAGGGAGCTCTGTACCTCTTCTTCGGGGTCATCCCTCAGTAAAAAGAGCATCTTCAGAAGCTCAACCTTTGATAAAGGCAATTCCCCTTTGCTTATAGTCAGGCGGATATTCAAAGGAGCTTTTCCTTCTTTCAATAGATTAAAGACTGTCTCCTTAGCCTCTTTCTCTCTTTGTCTCCTTAAATCCTCTTCGGGGTAAGTGGTCAAAGGAAAAACTCCTCTTTAAGGGTATGAGTTTATTTTTTATTGAATATCCTCGACAATAAATTGACGCCAGTTTTCGGCATCCAAGATGAGGCTGCGCTTAACTTCCCCCAGCTCACCCAGCGGGCGTAACCTCTTACCGTTAATAGTAATCTCCACCCCACCGGCATTTCCTATAGTGAGGACGAAGCGCTGGTTTGCGGCAAGAGTGACCTTCTCGCCTGGCAGAAGAAGTTGGTAAGCAACTTGTCTATCATCCGCTGAAATCTCTACCCAGCACGTGTCGATAGCTCTGAGTTCCATAGAGAGCTCGGATGTTTCAGCAGAAGCCTCCTCAATGGAAGGTAAGACCTCCAAACTTTCAGGAGGAATTGCCGCCTCTTTCTCAATGGTTGAGGATTTCTCCTCCTGCTGAGGGGAATTGTAAACATTCTCCCCTTTAAAAATCCAACCGTTTACCCACAGAATATAGCCCAGAATTAATAAAAGGATTATGAGAATAACTATCTGGTAGAAATAGCGCCTGCTTTTATGCTCCTCAATCACCAGCAAAGGAAACACTTTCTTCTCTTCGCTCGCAGGGAACTGTTGAACAAAGCTCTTCACCACTTCCTCATCATCCATCCCTAAGTATATGGCATAAGCCCGGATGAAATTCCTGGCGAAAACCCCGCCAGGTAAAAGGTCGAACTTATCCTCTTCAATGGCCTGAAGGAATCTTACCCTGATTTTTGTCTCCCGGGCAATATCCTCTAAAGAGATTTGCTTCGCTAATCTCTCCCTTTTAAACTGCTCACCAATAGAAGCCATGATGTATAGACAACTTTCTTGGCAAGATTTTTTCTCTGGGGATTACAAAAATATTCTCTGTTTTAAGGCTTAATCCCTCCGAACTCCTTCTATCTCTTAGCAGCAGGAGTTGCCGAGGCAGGCTTGAGCAGCAGATTATAAACCTTCACTCCAAACTCGCGTGTGTCTTCACTTCCTTCAATATGCTCAACGGGGATGAAGACCTTGTCCACCTCAATCCTTATGTCAATCCAATTTTCCTGTCCCAGCCTTTCTTTTTTTATGGTTATCTTCCGCAGAAAATCCTCTGAGGAGGTACACTGCCAGGATTCCAGGGGCTGATCATTTAAATAGAGGGCAATCTGCTGAGGTGAACCTAAATAATCCACCGGGGAATAGGCATGAAGATAGAGGGTGGCATCCCTGCGAGGGTTGACAAAGGAAACCTCGGCGTCTTTCTGCGACCATATCCATTCCTTAAGAAGGGTGTCGTCGGAGGCCACCTCAAGGTCATACCATCCATCTTTATACACTGGTAAACCCTTTAAATCTTCCGGAAGGAGCTTGACCTTCCCCACAAGATAAGCTTTATCCTTTCCCTCGTCTTTTCCCACTAAGGTTAATCTTGTCCCACTTTCTATGTGATAAATCCCAACTTTAACCTTAAGCTCTCCTACTATTGGAGAGTAAGGAATGAAAGGGGTTCGCACATATTCTACTTGTTCGCCAGGTTTCCATTGGCTGGTGGGAAGGGGTGGTGCATGGTCATCGGTAAAGACGAGATCCCCTTCCTGGTCCAGAAAATGGACAAAAACGGTGTAATCTTTTTGGAGGGGAGGCATCTGGGCATCAATCATCCATTTATAGCTCATCTCCAGAGGTGATCCTATTGGGAGTTCGGTGTCACTGAGGGTAATATCAGGGGTAATGAAAGCCTGAACAACCTCCTTCTCCTTTTCAGAACATCCAATGGCGATAAAAAAGAGGACAAAAAGGATAAATCCCCCCCATTTTAAACTTCTTTTTCCAAGCATACCCATCCTCCGGTGATTATTTTCAAAATAAAAACCGCGCCCCTTCGCAAGGGCGGCCTTCCAACTAATAGAAAATGAACAGGGGGTATCCCCCTGAACGCTATTACTTAATCAGCCTCCCCGAGTTGTCCTGATAGACGATAAATCTCCCTCTCCATAATTGGTTAAGGAACAGTGCCAGACGCTGATAGACCGGCTCTATGGAATCTCCGAAGTGCTTTTTAAGGCCATCTGCAATCTCCTTGACCGTGCAGCGCCCATCGCACATTCTCCACACCCAGCTCCCATAGGAATCCAATCTGACCCGGTAATGGGGATTTTTCATGCGGGACAAGAGCCATCTTCCCAGCCAATGGTCTTCAAATTTCGGTCTGAGGATGACGACCTTATCACCATTACCCATTTCCCACTGACGATTACGCGTGGGAATCAGGTCAAGAAGATTTCTCGGTGGCACCTTTTAAGCTCCTCAGAGGTATGCCTATCAGAATAGCTGCCAATAGGGCAAATACCACCAGCCCCCCCAAGGGATTCTGCCCTATAGCTGGTAGGTGGATATCCGCTACTACCAGGGCTGCTATCAAGACTCCGGTCAACGCCTCCCCGGCAATAAGCCCTGAGGCGAGGAGAATCCCTACATTCTCCCCTCTACCAGCCAGCTCCTTGCCGAGCTTTCGGCGCTGATATATTCTGGTCACGACATACTTAATCACCCCTCCCACGAAAATAGCGGCTGTGGTCTGCAAGGGAAGATACATACCCACTGCGATCAGCATAGGGGAAGGGGACTTAATAAGGATCAACCCAATGGAGAAGACCATCCCCACCAGCACCAGCGCCCAAGCCATAGTCCCGCCAACAATCCCCTGGGACAACATCGACATCAAACCTGCCTGAGGCGCAGGGAGGCCGGGTCCTCCTATCCCTCCAGGGGTGCCTCGATGGAGGATACTGAGGGGGAATACCATCACCAGACTGGCGGCTATAACCCCTATGATACAGGCAATCTCCATCTTCCATGGAGTTCCACCTAAAATATGCCCCACCTTGAGGTCTTGCATTATATCGCCTGCTACTCCCGAGGAACAACAAACCACGGCAGCTATACCCAGCACAGCAGCGATCCCCAGAGGACCTTTCAGTCCAATGAGAACCATTAATAGGGCGGCTATTATCAGAGTGGTAAGGGTCAAACCGGAGATAGGGTTATTGGAACTCCCTATCAAGCCTACTAAATATCCGGCCACCGCGGCGAAAAGGAAACCTGCCACCGTCATTACCACCGTTGAAAGAAGGGCGCCCCCTATACTCTGGCTGAAATAATAATAGATGAAAAATATCGGTATCATCAGCAACAAAATAGCGGTGATCACCGACTTGAAGGAAAGGTCCTTTTCCAGCCGATTGGGGGTGATTTCGCCCGTCTTCACCCTCTTTATATCCCGAAAGGCGCGGCCAACCCCCTGGGTGAGTGACTTTCTCATTTTGAACAGGGTATAAAAGGCTCCCACCAGCATAGCACCCACTGCTAACGGCCTCACCATGGTGAACCATACCGATTCGCTCAGGGTGAGCCAACTCACGGTTTCCCCATCGGGGAGATAGCCACCTACCAAATTGGCAAAGGCGGGATTGATAAACAGCAGTAAGGGCACCAGCAATATCCAACCAAACACTCCTCCAGAAAAAACCACTGCCGCTAACTTCGGTCCGATAATGTAACCTACCCCTATCATAGCTGGCGATGCCGCAGGCGAGCGGAGAAAAACACCTCCAGA
>JAOUOQ010000156.1 GCA_029880275.1 Candidatus Aminicenantota bacterium
CCGGGGAGACCTATCTGATTGCAGGTGGTGGTGCCTTTATCACCGCTCACGGTCTCGGCGGCAAAAGCTGGATAAAGGAGTTTAATCTCCTGACAAACAGTTGGAACTCTTTCAAAGCCTTCGGAGGAGTGAACAGCCAGGGCGAAGTCCATCTGGCGATTGGTGATATTGATGCCGATAGCCTGGATGAGGTTGCCGCCGGTCAGGGCGAGGGCGGGAAATCCTGGGTGAAGTTCTTTGAGGTGGACGGCTCCCTCATCAGCACCTTCAAAGCCTTCGGAGGAGCAAATACCAACGGAGAGCTCCATCTGGCTTTAGGCAACTTTGATGCTGACACCGCTGATAACGAGACAGTTATAGCCCAGGGAGAAGGAGGTCAGTCGTGGGTCAAGACCTTCGAAACCGATGGCACCCTCATCGCCAGCTTCAAAGCCTTTGGTGCCGCCAATGCCCAGGGTGAGGTTCATCTGGCAGCCGGAGACCTGGAGAACGCCGATGGCATTAGCGAGATAGTGGCCGGTATGGGCGAAGGCGGCAGCTCCCGGGTGAAGATATTCAGCTATGACGGGACCGTTATCAGATCCTTCCAGGCATTTGAGGCTGCTGATAACCCCGGCGGGGAGGTGCGTCTGGCGGTAGGCAACTTTGATGCCGACGCTGATTTAGAGATCGCTGTAGCCACCGGTTATAACGGAGGAAACAAGGTCCGGCTGTTTGAGAAGGATGGCACCTTAATCAAGCAATTCTTAGCCTTTGGGTTTGGCGGCAACACCAACGGTGATGTGCAGATAACTGCGGCTGATATTGACAACGACGCCATTGATGAAATCATTTGCGGTCATGGAGAGGGAGGCAGTTCTATGGTGAAAGTGTTCAAGGCTGATGGCACTTCCATCCTCAGCTTCAAAGCTTTCGGCGGGGTAAACGCCCAGGGCGAGGTACACTTAGGCAGGAGCAACTACTAAGGCGATTACTGTCATTATCATATAGCAGCAGCTTTTGCGCTGAGTTATGGGTGTGTAATTATGCCCTCCTTTTCTCGCCATGCCTCCAGCCCGTAAGGCAGCGCCCTTCTCGCCAAAAACCTTCAATAATGGGGCAGAAATCTAATTAATCCTCTTAGTGTCTGAGGATAAGGCCAGGCCTTAAGAACCCTATTAAAAAATCGATTTATTATGCCTATTTAGCTGTAAAGGGGAGATTTATATCTCGAGAGCAGTCGATTTTCTGCTATAAACCGGGAGGCAGCCTCCCCGTTTAAGAGAGAATAGCAACTTTTCAGAAAGATTTTCTGAAAAAGATAAGATTTATTTCACTTTTTTCTTGACATTCAAAAATGTATATGCTATATTCGTGGCAAATAAAAATAAGGAGGCGTGAAAATTGAGATTAATCAGCAAGTAATAAAAATCTTTACTCCTGTAATCTACCAGATAATAATTATCATTTCCCATTTAATTTTTAGCGCAGTAGAACCTGCCTTTAATTGCTTTATTTTCCATATATAAAGTAAGGAAACGGCGATTCTCTCTACCATTGTGGTGAGAGAGGTTTTCAACCCATTTTAAAAGGAGGCACTAAAAATGGGGAAGAGGAATTGTTTTATGGTTTTCGTTTTTCTGGTCTCCATCCTTGCCGCTTCAGCTTTGCTGTTTGGGCAGCGGGTGATTGACCTGAACCAGGTATGGGGGGATATCAGAGTATTGGGAGAAGATGTGGGTGATCGATTAGGTAGCTCAGTTGCTTACGGGGATATAAACGATGATGGTTATATGGACCTGATAATCGGTGCTCCTGAGTTTGACCCCGTGGGACGGAGCAAGGCCGGAGCAGTCTATGTGATATTTGGCTCCAGCGACCCACTGCAGTCAATTGACCTTAGCTCCCTTTCCGTTGACATCACCATCTATGGGTATAACAGCTTTGATGTGCTGGGCTATGCAGTTGCCAGTGGTGACATCAATGATGATGGATATGACGACATAATCATCGGTGCCCCGGAGGCTGACCCCGGCGATAGGACCGATGCCGGGACGACCTATGTGATATTCGGAGGGGACTTCCCATCACCACCTTACATCAAAGACTTAGCCCAGGCGCCAGCCGATATGACCATCTACGGTGATGAAGAATACGATTGGTTCGGCGGTGCGCTTGCCAGTGGAAACATCAATGGTGATGACTATGACGACCTGATCATTGGTGCCCAGGGTTGTAATCCTCCCGGAGGTGGCAATGCCGGTGCGACCTATGTCATCATCGGCTCCAGCAGCCCACCCACAACTATCGACCTGAGCACGGAATCGGCTCACATCCATATCATGGGTGACGATGAATTGGATTGCTGCGGCCGTTCAGTGGCCAGCGGAAATGTAAACGACGATGCCTATGACGATATAATCATCGGTGCCTGTTCTGCTGATGCTCCTGGAGGTACCAATTCCGGGGAAGCATATGTGATATTCGGAGCGAGCTACCCATCACCACCGTACTCCATAGACTTGGACAGCGTATCACCCGACATCTTAATCTACGGGGATAATCCTCATGATATGTGTGGCGGTGCAGTTGCCAGCGGGGACATCAATGGGGATGGATATGACGATATCATCATCGGTGCCGTAGGATGTGACTCCCCCGGGGGCGGCGAAGCTGGGGCGACATATGTGGTCTTCGGTGAAAGCTTCGCATCACCACCTTACACTATAGACTTTGATATCGAAGCAGCCGACATGAGTATTCACGGTGCTGCCGCTCTTGATTGTTCTGGCTTCGCAGTTGCCAGCGGAGATGTCAACCACGATGGGTTCCATGATGTAATCACCGGTGCTCCTAATGCCAGTCCGCCGGGTGGTAAGGCTAACGGTAAGAGCTATGTCATCTTCGGCGCCAGCAGCCCACCTGCAAGTATTGACCTGAGCACACAATGGGCTGACATCACTTTAAATGGTGACGATGACAATGATGAGTTCGGCTCTGCTCTTGCCAGCGGAGATATAAACGGCGATGGTTTTGATGACCTCATCACCGGAGCACCTAAAGCTGACCCTCCTGGAGGTCCTCAAGCTGGAGAGGCCTATCTTATTTTAGGTGGTGGTGCTATTACCACCGCACACGGTCTTGATGGCACCAGCTGGATAAAGGCGTTCAGCCACATAGGTAGAGACTGGGGCAGCTTTAAAGCCTTCGGAGCGGTGAACAGCCGGGGTGAAGTCCAGCTCGCAGTGGGAGATGTTGATATGGATGTGCACGATGAGATAATTGCCGGGCATGGTGAGGGTGGAAAATCGTGGGTTAAGCTCTTTGAGGTGAACGCTTACCTCATCAATAACTTCAAAGCCTTCGGAGCAGCAAACACCAACGGTGAAGTCCATCTGGCCATAGGCAACTTCGATGCCACCCTAAGTGATATGGAAATAGCCGTATCCCAGGGCGAAGGGGGTCAGTCGTGGATCAAGGTTTTCGAAGCCGATGGCACCTATGTCAGAGCCTTCAAAGCCTTTGGTGCTGCCAATGGTCAAGGTGAAGTCCATCTCGCCGCAGCAGATCTGGAGAACGCTGATGGCATTGACGAGATAATAGCCGGTATGGGAGAAGGCGGCAGCTCCTGGGTGAAGATATTCACCTATGATGGAACCATCATCCGCTCCTTCCGAGCATTTGATGCCACTGAGAATCCTGGTGGTGAGGTGCATCTGGCGGTGGGGAACTTTGATGGCGACGCTGATATTGAGATAGCCGCAGCCACCGGCTACAATGGTGGAAACAAGGTTAAAATGTTTGACAAGGACGGTACCCTTATCAAGGGATTTTTCCCCTTCGGTGCAGGAAGCAATCCCAATCGCGAGGTGCAGATAGCCGCCGCTGATATAGATAACGATGGTATGTGGGAGTTAATCTGCGGTCATGGTGAGGGTGGAGATTCCTGGGTAAAGCTCTTCAAGGCTGATGCGACCTTCATCCGCACCTTCAAAGCCTTCGGCGGGGTAAATGTTGAAGGCGAGGTCCACTTAGGGAAGACCAACTACTGATAGGCTCACTTTTGGTGCTCCAAAGTAACAGCCAACAGGATGAAAGACTGCGGGCTCGACGGAGCCCGGCATTATGAAAAGGAGGTATTCAGCTCTGAGAACGGCGTGAAGGTGGATCAGGTTAGGTTCAGATAAAAACTGGACCATCAGGGATTACGCTACAAACATGTAAAAGGGCGTAATCCCTTTTTTATTGGGTGGTGCTCTTTAGTGTAAATGTGGAGCGGGGGGTTCTGACTTTCTCTCGAGCACCTTTCTCAGATAGATTCCTGTATAAGAGTCTGGAATCTGAGCTAACTCCTCAGGTGTCCCCTGGGCAACAATCCATCCCCCTTCATCACCGCCTTCGGGTCCCAGGTCAATGATGTGGTCTGCGGTCTTGATGACCTCCATATTGTGCTCGATAACTACCACAGTGTTTCCCTTGTCCACCAGGCGGTCCAATACATTCAGGAGCTTCTTAATGTCGTCAAAGTGAAGCCCGGTGGTCGGCTCATCAAGGATATAAAGCGTTTTCCCGGTGCCTTTCTTGCTCAACTCTCGCGATAGCTTA
>JAOUOQ010000157.1 GCA_029880275.1 Candidatus Aminicenantota bacterium
CTTCGCCAGCGAGATAAGCTTAATCTATAACGATGTCAATTTGCCTCAGGGCGATTTTGCCAATCATCTGCTCAGAGTGAGGACGATTTACAATTTCTCCACCCGCTTAGCCCTGATGAGCCTTATACAATGGAATGGCGATACCGATGAGGTGGATGTAAACATTAGGCTCAACTTCATTCATAAACCGGGCAGCGACCTCTTTATCGTCTACAACGAGAGCCGCCTGGTTGAGGGACTGCCGGCTGGCATCCGTGACCGAGCACTGCTGATTAAATTTACCTATCTGTTTAATTTATAAAAGCTGCTTTGCCGAGAGCCATATTTCACACATCCCCACCAGGCAAAGGACTAATTCCTGAATATAATCCCTCGTGCAAGGACAAAAAAATCCCCGGAGATTTATCCGGGGGAACAAAGCTCCCGGGGTAAAGCTCCGGGGATGAACAGGCTATTTCCTCGCTCCGGATTGAGGAGTTCCTTTTTTCTCTACAGTCTCCTTCGTCACCTTGGTTGGAGAAGATGCGGGAGGAGGAGCTGCCGGTCCCAGAGAGGCTCGCCTGAAGTAGAGATTATCAAAGTGAACCTCATCATTATTAGTACCAGCGTAGGCTCCCACTCCCACCTTGCCGCTGGTGTAAGTATCGTCGGTCACCGTGATCAGCAGATTCCCGTTAGCATAGACGGCTATGGTGGGACCTATGCATATCACCTGCAGGGTGTTCCAGGTATCCAGCCCGGTATTTAGATAGGAAGTGTAGGTCCAGCCTTTAAGCATCTTGTAATCCTGACCACCTGAGCGTGCCCACAGAGTATACCAACCCGTGCAATCAACGTTGAACATATAGGTATTGCCGGCGTCAACTCCCCGGAAGAGAAGAGCATTAGATGAGTTGGTGGAGCCGATCACCCGCTTGACATCGATGGTGTAACTGAAGTCGGTATACACCCGGTTGTAGTAGGCGCCGGTCCAGGTGAAGTTTGTGTAGTCTCCCTGAGTCATCACATACTCACTGCCGCTAACTCCCCAGTTGCCCGAATCGTCGTCGTAGAAGTTATTGGCCACTCCATCGTTAAAGTCCTCCTGCCAGTTGGCGTTACTGAAGGACTTTCCGGCTACATCGACCTGACCCTGAGCGTTGGCAGCGCCGAAGGCCTTGAAGCTGTGGGAGAGGGTTGGCGGAGTTCCGTAATCAAACACTTTAACCCGCGAGCTCCCTCCAACACCCTGACCAACGATTATCTCCTCGTCAACATCGGTATCTCCTTGACCACCGTCCACGGTCACTCGACCGCGGACATTGGAAGCACCAAAGGCCTTGAAGTTGGCTTTAAGGGTTCCTAATTCGTTGAAAATCTTGACCCAGCTTTTGGCCGCAGCGGCTGCTGTGGTGCCCGGACCTCCTTGCCCCACCGCGATGAGCTGCCGTCCACTGAGGTGGTTGTCAAAGTTGCCTAACCCGACATCAACACCGCCGCTGGGGTTCTTGGCGCCAAAGGCCTTGAAGCTACTATATAGCGTTGGTGGTGTGGCATAATCCCACACCTTCACCCATGAGCTTCCGCCGTGCCCGTGACCGGTGATAATCTCCCCCATAACCGCAGTAGTGTTGCCTGCCGCTACCCGCACTTCACCATTGGCGTTGGCAGCCCCGAAGGCTTTGAAGGTGGTTAGCATGGCGGGCGGATTGCCGTAGTCAAAGACCTTGACCCAGGAAGTACCCCCTGGTCCATGCGCCACGACAATCTCCCCCACACCATCCATATCAACATCCCCTACGGCGACATTCACCATTCCCTGCGGATTAGCTCCACCAAAGGCTTTGAAGTTGAGCAGTTGGGTTCCATCCTCGGCGAAGACCGCTACCCGGGATTGGGCTCCCGAGCTTCTCTGTCCTACCACTATCTCGGGGACTCCATCCCCGGTGACATCACCCTTGGCCACGCTCAGCTCACCGTTGGGGTTACCGCTGGTAAAGGCTTTGAAGGATGCCAGCGCCGCGCCGCTGAAGGAGAAGTCCTTGGTCTGGGAGACGGAGGTCGGACCCTGCCCCACGGCGATATCGTTGGGGTTCGCCGCACAGATGCGCTGCGAGGGGTCGCCGTAGAGATTGAAATCCATCAGGTTCATCCAGCTGGCGCCACTAAAGCCCCATCCCACCTCCTGCTTGGTCCAGAAGACCCCTTTACCGAAGGTAGCGTTCAGTGCACCGGTCTTCTCCGCCATAAAGTAGCCTAAGGTGGCATTGTCCGCATACCCCTTCAGCCCAAAGGGACCCCAGTATCCCCAGCCGATGCAGTACCAGGAGACCCGGGAGGCAGAGATGGTGGCAATAGCCCCGTGCTTCAGCAGGGCGGTGCCCAGATTGTTAGTAATATCGGGGTTCCCATTGTTGCAGGAGCAGAGGTAAGCCCACGAGGGCTTGGTGTTGTCCAGGTATGCCGCCGAGGCATCGGAGGATTCGAAGAAGGTCGCCCATACCATCTCTCCGGCCTCAGGCACCCCATCACCATCATCGGTTGCCCAGTATTTTCGCCAGGCCTGAGTATCGCTCCCATGCCCCCACCAGACCACCATCCCGTAACCGTTCCCCCACTCGCTTCTGACATTAGCTCTGGTAAGAGGGGCATTGCACGCTACAGGGCAGGGAGTCAATCCCGACTTCTCATAGAGGGTGTAGGGGGTCATGTCGGGCAGGCGAAGCTTCAGCCAGTCAGCCAGCTCATGCCCGCAGGTCCGATAAGACCCGGAGCCGTCCTCGTTAGCGTAGTTTGAGATGGCTTCGGGCAGGAGGAGCTTCTTCCGCCAGGTGCGGCTTCCCTTCATATTGTCATAGTTAATCATCTTCTGGAGGATGGAGTCCAGGGCGGTATAGTCATCCCCATATACTGGTATCCTTCCCACAAAGACTTCGGCATAGAAATCAACACCACCTGTGCCACGGTCGCCGTTATACTCGCCATAGATTGTGTCACCGTCAAGGTCCCAGTTACCAGTGAGGTCAGCCACAAAGTAGTCGGTGGGAGAATCTCTATCGGAGCCATATTCCCTACGGGGCCAGCACTTGAGCATGGGGACATCGCCGGTATCGGGGTCGGGGTCGCCGATGAGGAGCACATACTCAATCCCATAAGTGATGTAGCTGCTCTTCAGCCATTCGCGAATCTTCCCCGCCGTGCCACTGCCAGCCTGAGCGATCATCCCACCATAAGCGGTCTCGGTGACTACCAGCACGGAGTGCCCGAGGTTAGTCTTATGGGTCACAAAGGAGCTGAGCTTGGTGCTGCCGGAGACATAGGCGTTGGTGGTGATAATCACATAGTCGTATCCTAAAATTGAGGGGGCTGCGGTGGGAAGGTACCACTCTTTCGCCAATTGGTAGTTGTAGAAGAGCTGCGGGGCGTACTCGTCCATCACCGTATCGGCTAATTCCGAGGCCAGCGGCTGAGGGGTGATGCTGTAACTGACCTCAATGGTCATACTGGTGACCAGCCGCAGGGTTTTGGATACCGGGTTGTACTGGAAGGGGTAAAAATCCACCTTGGTGAACTTCCACTTGCGCAGCTGGGAGTAAGGCAGAAGCGCCGCATTCTCCTCAGGGTAAGAAGCAGAGATGCCGTAAACATTAATGTTCTTACCCTCTACAATCTGCTTCCCCTCTCCCCAGTCAAAAATCCACTTGCCATCTACCCAGGTCGCCGGTACCGGTGCTGGTCCGATATCGTAAGTGCCGGAAAGTTCCTCGGTTTGATATCCGAGAACGGTCATCTCCAGCGAAGACCAGTCCACATCGGGCGGGAGCAGGATATTATACACCTTGTGGGGGAGCATGGGATCGCCCGGACTCCCCCCCTGCATAAAGCCCTCCAGCTCAATGATGTCGTAGTTGAGCTTGTTCTTCACAATTTTGTAACCGCCGGGAGTGAGCTCTACCTCAACGGATGACTGAGCCAGAAGCTCTCCGCCAATCAGCACCAGGGAGGCAACCAGCAGGGGAAGTAAACACTTTAGCCCTTTACAATGGATGTTCATTTTTTAAACCTCCCAAGACATCGAAAATTTCTTAAATAGAACACTGAAAATTTTCTCTCGCCGCCACCCCCTTTCTTGTAAAAGTTATTTCCCTTATTACAAAAGTCTATGCATTTTTTTGAAGTTTCTCATAAATCACTACCCATGTCAAGATTTTTTTGAAAAATGTTTTGAGCAAGGGGGGCTTTTTGGCATATCTTTATAGAGATTCTTGCCAAGAATATGCGCCGTATTACCACCCTTTATCTGGAGAAATCCCCCTCGCTTGCCATTCGCTGTTTTTGCAAAAACAGGATTAAAAATTGTCAACAACTCTCTCTTATATAAAAAAGGGGGAAGGAACCCTTTCGGGTCCCCCCCTTCCCCCTTCATCTGCTAAGGGAAGGAGATTTTTCCCAGTTGCTGCTGTTCAGGGTTTCTCTACATCAGTGGGAGCGGCAGCCGGAGACATAGACCTCCCCATTGGCATTAGTGGCACCGAAGGCTTTGAACGACCGGATTAAAGTGCCAGCATAGCTAAACAGCTTCACCCAGGAGTTC
>JAOUOQ010000158.1 GCA_029880275.1 Candidatus Aminicenantota bacterium
TTAATATAAGGTTCTAATTCCGGCTCATTGATTATGGTCAGCTCTGCAACACAACTTGATATGTCATCAAACAGACCCTTTAATTGGGGGGAACCTTCCAGGTTCACTCCTGAGTGGGTGATAATATCGATAGCCTCGCCAAATTTAAGGAGAGCTTCCTCGAAATTGCCCATATGTTGAGCTTTGCTACCCTGACGGAAGCAATTCTCGGCTCTTTGTAAGATGACTTTGAGGTCGTCATCTTGCTGGTGGGTGGCAGAAGGAGATGATACAATCCTTGGTTGAGGGGCCTCTTTTTTATGAATTGTGCTACATCCTGAAATAAGACCCAATACTATAAATATTATGATGACTTCAGGAACTTTTCTCCAGCGCATTCATTCTCCCTCTTTAGTAGTATCTGCGACATCAAGGAGTAATTTATTATTTATCACAACTTATAGGAGTAAGTCAACAGAAAATTTGGCGAATCAGAGAAAGATGGCATATAATATGAAGTTCAGGAGACCTCTCATTTTTAAGAGAGAGTTAAAGGGCTAAAATCTTAAAAAATGACTTGACTTTAGACCAATAATCTACTAAATTGTTATGCTAATAATCGGGTGCTCATAAAGTCCGCCATCAATTCTATCACGCGGAAGAAGGTATAAAAAGATGGTTTTTTTGTCGGTAAAGGAGCTAATCAGATGCTTTTATCTTCTTTAGGAGAGAAGAAGATGAAATATTGGCGCAAGCCACTGGATGCGGACAAGGTCAAGGTGCCTCATGGGACAGTCCGCATCGTCAAGGATAGATGCAAAGGCTGTGGGTTCTGCGTCGAATATTGCCCCAGGAATGTTCTTGAAATATCGGATGAATTCAATGTCAAAGGGTATCATCCCCCATATGTAAAAAATGAAGAAGACTGTGTAAATTGTGGCTTATGCGAGCTGATATGTCCTGAATTTGCTATTTACAGTATCCTCGAGGAGGAGCTGGAGGAGAAAGATGAGCAATGATAGAGAGATTCTCACCGGGGAACACTTCATGAACGGCAATGTAGCTTGTGCTGAAGGTGCCATCGCCGCCGGGTGTAGATTCTTCGCTGGTTACCCCATAACTCCCTCCTCCGAGATTGCTGAGCGAATATCAGAGAGATTTCCAGAAATAGGGGGGATATTCATTCAGATGGAAGACGAGCTTGCCTCGATGTGCGCCATTTTAGGTGCTTCATGGGGAGGGGTTAAATCTATGACTTGCACATCGGGTCCGGGCTTCAGTCTCATGCAGGAAAATCTGGGCTTGGGGGTGATGATGGAGACCCCTTGTGTTCTGGTGAACATCCAAAGGGGAGGACCATCCACCGGATTGCCCACATTAGTAGGACAGCAAGATATGATGCAAGCTCGGTGGGGCTCCCATGGAGACTACGAGATAATCGCTTTGTGTCCTTCTTCGCCGCAGGAGCTGTTTGATTTCACTATAAAGGCGTTTAACCTTTCAGAGATGTATCGGGTGCCGGTGCTGGTCATGGGCGACGAGGTGGTGGGGCATATGTCCGAGAGGGTGGTCATTCCCCCTAAGGAAAAGATAAAGCTGTTACCCAGAAGAATGTACACCGGCCCCCCAGAGGAATATCTTCCTTTTAAGCCTGACAAGGACCTGGTGCCACCCATGGTCATCGCTGGTGAAGGCTATCATATCCACATCACCGGTCTCACCCACGATGAGAAGGGTTATCCAGAAATCAGTGCGGAAGCCCAAAAAAAACTGGTTCCCCGCCTGGTAAATAAAATAAAAAAGAATGCCGATAAAATCATAGAGATTGAAGAGTCCAATACCGGGGATGCCGAGGTGATTGTCGTCTCCTATGGTATTTCCGCACGAACCTCTCTTAGGGCAATTGAGCTGGCGAGAGAAGAAGGAATAAAGGTGGGAATGTTGAGGCTGATTACTGTCTGGCCTTTCCCTGAGAAGAGAATCTACCAGTTAGCAAGCAAGGTTGCTGGCTTCGTGGTGCCCGAGATCAACTTAGGACAGATAGTTTACGAAGTGGAGCGCGCTGCAAAAGGAAAGACCAGGGCCACTTTGGTGCCCCACGCTGGCGGACACATCCACGATCCCAAGGATATTTTGCAAGCGATAAGGAGTACATTGAAATGAATGAAAAGCATCCCATGGATTACCTCCTAAGGGAGGACCGCATCCCCCACATCTGGTGTCCTGGTTGTGGCATAGGGAGTTCGGTATCCTGCTTCATCATGGCACTGGAGGAATCGGGATTAGACCTGAAGAAGGTAGCCGTGGTCTCAGGAATTGGCTGTACAGGGAGGGTGGCTGGCTATGTTAAACTCGATTCCTTTCATACTACCCACGGCAGGGCGATACCCTTCGCCACCGGTCTGGCTCTGGCTAATCCTGATTTGAAAGTGATAGTGTATAGCGGGGATGGCGACCTCATTGCTATTGGGGGGAACCATTTTATCCATGCGGCTCGCCGCAATGTCAATATGACCGTTATTTGCATCAATAATTTCCTCTATGCAATGACTGGGGGACAGGTGGGACCCACCACACCCCTTTTTGCTAAGGCTTCCACCTCTCCCTACGGGAACTTCGAACAGCCCTTTAATCTGGTCCATCTGGCGGCTGCCAGTGGGGCGGTCTATGTGGCACGTTGGACTGCTCTTCACCTTAGAAGATTGACAAAGGCGATGGTCGAAGCATTCAAGAAGAAAGGCTTCAGCTTTATTGAAGTTATTTCCCCCTGTCCTACTTCTTATGCTCGTCGGAACCGCTTGGGTGATGGCCTGGCGCAGATGAAATTCTATCATGATAACAGCATCATAAGACATGGAGCAGACCCCAAGGACACCGACATCGGCTTTCAGACAAAAATCGTGGTAGGTAAATTCATTGATAAGGAACGTCCCGACCATTACACCTTCATGACACAGGAGCTGGAAAAAGTGACAGGAGGAAAGAAATGAGTCGACAGGAGATAAAGTTTACGGGCTTCGGTGGACAGGGGATTATCCTCGTCGGTTACATACTGGGAAAGGCTGCCTCTGTCTACGGTGGAAGAAACTCCACTATGGTGCAGTCCTACGGCCCAGAAGCTCGGGGCAGTGCCTGTAGTTCTCAGGTGGTTATCGCCGATGGAGGCATCTTCTATCCCTATGTGACTAATCCTGATATATTGGTGACAATGTCTCAAGAAGCCTATAGCAAGTTTTTCCCTGAGCTGAAAGAGGGAGGGATTCTTATAATAGATGAAGATCTGGTTACGCTGAAAAAGACCAAAAAGAAGATGACCATGTTTTCTATACCTGCTACGCGGCTTGCCGAAAAAATGGGGAGAAAGATAGTAGCTAACATCGTGATGCTCGGTTTCTTTGCCGAATTAACACAGGCAGTCAGCTTCGAGGCGATGGAGCAGGCAGTAGCTACATCTGTCCCCAAAGGAACTGAGGAGTTGAACCTGAAAGCTCTGCACGAGGGTCGCCAATACGCCCAGAATATATTGCAGGCAGGGAAAAAAGATAATTAGTCCCCCTTGAAACCTCGAAAGGGCTTCTTATTAATCAAAGAAACGGTAGCAATAAAGATGAAAGGTATTCTGGTTATCGGAGGTGGGGTGGCTGGTATGCAGGCTGCCCTTGACTTAGCTAATGCCGGGGTTAAAGTCTATCTCATGGAGTGCAGTCCCACCCTGGGGGGAAGAATGGCTCAGCTTGATAAGACTTTCCCCTCTATGGATTGCGCCACTTGAATCCTCGGACCCCGAATGCTGGATGTCGGTCGACATCCCAATATAGAGCTGTTAACACTCTGTCAACTCACCAAAGTTGAAGGGGAAAAAGGTAACTTTCGCGTCAGCTATCTTAAAAGAGCCCGCTATGTAAATGAGGATGCCTGCACCGCCTGTGGCGAATGCGCCAAGAACTGTCCGGTGGAAATCCCCAGCGATTTCGACTGCGGGCTTGACAATCATAATGCTATTTACCGTCCTTCTCCTCAGGCGGTGCCCAACGCCTTCGTCATCGAAAAGACCGAGCCCGCCCCCTGCAAGATTGCCTGCCCCATCCACCAGGATGTCCCCGGCTACATGGCCATGGTGCGGGTGGGAAAATACCAGGAAGCCATCAATCTGATACGAAAAACCAACCCTCTGCCCGGCATCTGCGGGCGGGTCTGCTACCATCCCTGCGAGGGTGTTTGCCGCCGCCTCTATGTGGATGAATCCCTTTCCATTGCTCGCATCAAGCGTTTTGCGGCAGATTTTGCCATACGCAGCGGCGAAGGGCTTAAGCCACCCGAGGTAGAAGAGCAGCGGGAGGAGCGGGTAGCCATCATCGGCTCGGGACCGGCGGGTCTGTCGGCGGCGCACGATTTAGCCCTGTCAGGGTATCGCTCCACCATCTTTGAGGCGTTGCCCGTAGCCGGAGGGATGCTGGCGGCAGCCATCCCCGATTATCGTCTTCCGCGGGATGTGCTTCAGGCGGACATAGACTACATCAAGAAGATGGGGGTGGAGATACTGACCGGCATCACCATAGGCAAGGACCTCAC
>JAOUOQ010000159.1 GCA_029880275.1 Candidatus Aminicenantota bacterium
TCCGCCGACCTCGAGAACGACCCCAGCATCCTCAGCATAACGGGAGCTTCCGCTGCTCTTTATATATCAGATATACCTTTCACCGATCCCGTAGCCGCAGTTCGGGTGGGAATGATAGATGGGAAATTTGTCATCAATCCCGGTAACAGCGAGCTGGACAACAGTAGCCTTAACCTTATTGCGGTGGGATCCAAATCCTCTATTGTAATGGTTGAGGCAAATGCCCTGGAAGTCTCCGAAAACAGGATAATTGAAGCCATAGAATTCGGGCACGAATATATAAGGAAGATAATTGACCTCGAAGAGGAGCTCTTCCAGCGGATAAAGCCCACCAAAAGAGAGGTAGTGAAAAGGGAGATCGATCCTTCAAATTATCAAGAGATAGAAAAGCAGGCCACCCCTAAGATATTAGAAGCCCTCAAAATAAAGGAGAAAAAAAAGCGGGGCTCAGCCTTTGATGAGCTGCTTGATTCTCTGCTGGAGCCTATTCCCGAGGAGGAAGAAGAGAAGATAGCCGAAACCAAATACATCTACCAAGAAATAAAGAAAAAGCTTGTGAGAAAGAAAATCTTAGAAGAGGGGGTGCGTATCGATGGACGGCAGTTCAAGGAGATTCGTCCCATAGAGTGCTCTGTGGGGCTTCTGCCACGCACCCACGGCTCTGCCATGTTCACCAGAGGTGAGACTCAAGCGCTGGCAACCGTTACCCTGGGGACGGAGTCCGATGCCCAGACAATCAACGGGCTGGAGGAAGAATTTTCCAAGAAGTTTATCCTCCATTACAACTTTCCCCCTTTCAGCGTGGGTGAGGTAAAATTCCTGCGGGGACCGGGCAGAAGGGAGATTGGACATGGAGCCTTAGCCGAGAGGTCTCTCCTTCCGGTGATGCCTGCCGAAGAAAAGTTCCCTTACACGGTGCGCCTGGTTTCCGACATTCTGGAATCCCACGGCTCATCATCAATGGCTACGGTATGCGCCGGTGCGCTGGCTTTGATGGACGCCGGAGTCCCCATTCGGGCGGCAGTGGCGGGGCTGGCTCTCGGTCTCATTCAGGAGGGTGAGAAGAACATTTTTCTTAGCGATATAGCTGGAGAAGAAGACCATTACGGAGATATGGATTTCAAAGCTGCGGGCACCAGCCAGGGAATTACTGCCATCCAGCTGGATATAAAAATCAAGGGCTTGAGCTACCAGCTTATTTCAGATGCCCTGCAGCTGGCGCGCGAGGGAAGATTGGAAATACTGGATAAAATGAAGGAAGCTATACAAGCCCCTCGTCCCACCATCTCGCCATATGCCCCCCGGCTCCTGCAGCTTACCATCCCTCTGGACAAAATCGGCGTTGTCATTGGTCCGGGTGGAAAGATGATCCGGGGAATAATAGAAAAGACCGGTGCCAAAATAGACATAAATGACGACGGCAAGGTCACCATCGCCTCGACTGATGAGCAGGCGGCCTTGAAAGCCCTGGATATCATCAAGGAGCTTACCGCCGAGGCCGAAATTGGGAGAACCTATACAGGGACTATTCGCAAGGTAGTTGACTTTGGCGCTTTCGTGGAGATACTGCCCGGGATTGAGGGGCTCCTTCACATCTCCGAAGTTGCCGACCACCGCATCGAAAACATCCATCGGGAGCTAAAAGAAGGGGATAAAATTGTGGTCAAGGTCATCAATATTGATAGTCAACATCGCATCCAGCTCAGCCGGAAAGCCCTCCTAAAGAATCGCGACGATGAAAGAAGACCCCCCTATCGTAACAGAAGATATGAATAATATTCCTCATACTATCTTAGCTTAAATAAAAACAGAAAAATCCCACAGCCGTTTTCAAGAAAGCCGCTCACTATCAGGAGGAGGATTTTTTGTGCGTGAGGCATCATAGTCTTTCATCTCGGGGGGTATGGTGATGCGCCGGGAAAAAGCGATATAGAGGGTCCCCACCACGAACATAGTCAGCCCCAGAATTCCCGCTTCGGGTCCATAATCACCCCCGGTAATAAAGACCGGCCCCTCCACCTTCACCGACAGCAGGGTGGAGTGGCTGAAACCGCTTACCGGAAGCCCATATATTGAGCCCAGAAAATAGTTCCAGCCAAAGTGCAGTCCCGAAGCGAGCCACAATCCCCTGTTGCGCAGATAAGCCAGGCAGAACATCAGACCGGCAACTATGGTGTTTACCCCTCCCAGCCACAGCGCATTGGGATTCATCATATGCAGCAGCCCGAAGACTGCCGAAAAGATAACCACGGCAGCCAGAACATTGGTGCCCTCGATCAGGGTCTGAAACAGGTAACCCCGGAATAAAACCTCCTCAAAGGCGGACTGAACTACGAAGAATATCAGGCTGAAGCCAAAGACTTGCAGCAACAAAGAGGAGGAGAAACCCACCCACTGCACCTCCAGATATCCCAGCAATCCCTCGGCTGCAAAGATCAGGGTGACCAGTGCCCAGCCAATTACCATTCCCAGCAGGTAATCCCTCCACCAGCGGCGGTAAAAGCGGTAGCCGATAGTCCCTGAGGGGCGATGGTCGAAATATTTAGCCATCAAAAAAGAGCAGAGCAACACCCCGCTGAAAAGGATAAAATAGACCACCAGCTGCTGGACCCCTGCGGGAAGCTTCAGCTGAAAAAATAGAGAGAGTACCCTCGCCAGGCTGGCCACGGTAATTATCAAAAAGATAGCTATTCGCCAGCCTGCACGAATCCTCCCTCTGTACCAGAAAATGCTTCGCAAATTCATCTCCACCCTCCTTCGGGGGATATCCGCTTGACCTAAATAAATATAGCCTACCAGAGCCTAAAAAAGAATACAACTAATTTCTCAGCTTTATCTACCCATTCCTCGCCATAGACAAAGCCGCCCACACTCAACCTCAGGGAGTTTGAAAAAGCAAACCCGCTGTGTTATACTTACTCTTCAAAAAGTGAGCTTCATCAAGGGAATTTTCTCCAATATGCTTTATTATGAGTCCACACCCTGTGTAAACTGGTAAAAATCCTTACAGCACAAGGAGAGGGAATAATGAGCTTTTTCATACATTTAGAGTGCTCTCAGTGTGGAAAGAATTACTCTCCCCGAGAGATTCATAATCTCTGCACCTGCGGTAGCTCCCTGTTGGCGATTTACGACCTTGCTGGGGCGGCCAGGAGCCTGTCCAGAGAAGCCTTGGCAGGAAGACCCCCCAACCTGTGGCGATACCGGGAGCTTCTGCCCGTCTTCAATGAGGAGAACATTATTACCCTGGGAGAGGGCTTCACTCCGCTGATGAAAGCCGAGGAGCTGGGGAGTTCGCTTGGTTTCCGTCGCCTCTATATTAAGGATGAATCCCTTAATCCCACCGCCTCCTTTAAAGCCCGGGGGCTGGCGGTAGCTGTCTCCAAGGCGAAGGAGTTAGGGATAGAAAAAGGTACTCTCCCCTCTGCGGGGAATGCTGCCGGTGCCCTGGCTGCCTATGCCGCCAGAGCGGGGATAAAAACCTTTGTAGCTATGCCTGCCGATACTCCGGAGGTCTTCTCCTTTGAGTGCCGAGCCTACGGGGCGGAGGTCAAGTTGGTGGAAGGATTGATCTCCGATGCCGGGCGTCTCTGCCGGGAGAAAATAGAGCAGGGGTGGTTCGATTTTTCCACTCTCAAGGAGCCTTACCGCGCTGAGGGGAAAAAGACCATGGGCTACGAGCTGGCAGAGCAGATGGGCTGGGAGCTTCCGGAGGTGATAATCTACCCCACCGGCGGGGGCACGGGGATAATAGGAATGTGGAAAGCCTTTGCCGAAATGGAGGAGCTCGGCTGGGTGGGGAAGAGAAAACCCCGCATGGTAGCCGTCCAATCCGAGGGGTGCGCACCCATAGTGAAAGCCTTCCAATCCCATGAGGAAGTCTCCGAGGTGTGGAAAGAAGCCTGCACCCTGGCTCTGGGAATCAGGGTTCCCCATGCTTTTGCCGACAGGCTTATCCTCAAAGCCCTCTATGAGAGCCAAGGGACGGCTGTCGCCGTCAGCGAGGAGGAGATAGTACGCAGCTTCTACGAAATCTCCCAGAAAGAGGGTATCCTCCCTGCTCCCGAAGGAGCAGCTACCTGGGCGGGTCTGAAGCGTCTGCGGGAAATGAAGCTGGTAGACCCGGATGAAAGGGTGGTGCTGTTCAACACCGGGAGCGGTTTGAAATATGTGGAGGTGATGAGAAACTTCTGATAGTCCTCCAAACCCTTTGTTGCCCCCTGATGTTTGGAAAGGAATAGCAGAAGAAAAAAGTTATCCCTTTGTGGTGAATAAAGAGGGAATTTTTGCATAATATTACATAGAAGCGAGTAGATGATTTTTAAGGGACGAAAGACGATCTTATGGGCAGCAATTGTCCTTCTTGTTGTCTCTTCTCTTGCCGCCCCGCAGGAGCGGGCAACCATAGAGGAGTTCTGGAGCATCGGGGAGGAGAGAGCGTATAGCTTCGCCATCAACCAGGTGGAAATCGGCTACCAGTGGAACAAGCTGGTGGAGAAGACCACCTATCAGGGT
>JAOUOQ010000160.1 GCA_029880275.1 Candidatus Aminicenantota bacterium
ACCGCACTGACTCGTAGAAGGGGACATTAAAATCAGCGGTTCCGTGCAGAACCAGGAGGGGTGTGTTAATCTTTTCCACAAAGTTAATGGGAGCAGTGCTGTGGTAAAGCTCCCTATTCTCCTCCGGGAGCCCCATTCTCCCCCGTATCCAGCCGCCATCGGGGTCTTTCGCCCAATCAGTCCAATCGGTCACCCCGGCCACATCTATCGCTGCGCGGAACATATCGGGTTCTCTGATAATAGCCTGAAGGGTGAGAAAACCCCCATAGCTCAGCCCCCAGACTCCAATCCGATCGGGATTGACGAAATCTAAAGAGCGGAGATACTCGGCACCCTTTATCACATCGTCGCAGTCTTTTCCTCCCAAATCCATATAGTGCCCGTGCATGAACTCGCGCCCGTAGCCTATGCTCCCCCGATAATCGACCGCCAGAACCATATACCCTTTATGAAGGAGATACTGGTGGAAGGCGTAATATACACCGTAATGCTTGGAAGGATGCCAGCCATAACGATTCTGCAACACGCCATCCCCATGAATCCAGATAACGGCAGGGTATCTCTTTTTCTCATCGAAACCTTTGGGCTTGAACAGGAAGGCAGGTATCTGCAAACCGTCAACGCTTTCATAATATAAGAACTCGGGAGGTGTCAGCGCCTCCTTGCCGATAGATGAGGGCATGGCATTGGTAAGCTGACGGGGTTGTTCGGGGGATGCCGGGGATGTAATCCAGATGTCCAAGATTGCATAGGGTCCGGAGTGCAAAAAGGCGATGCTATCCCCATCGGAGGACCACAGGGGCTGCATGTTAGTCCCCCGTATTGAGGTCACCTGCTGAGCTTTGCCTCCCTCTGCTGGCATCACCCATATGTTCCTCTCAATGATGCTCCCCTGGTTAGAAGTGAACGCTATCTGGCTGCCATCAGGAGACCAGGCAGGGTAGCTTACCTCGTATTCCCCACTGGTGAGCTGCGACATCTTCTCCCCATCGGGGGTAACCGTATACAGATGTGCCCACCCATCGTGGTCGGAAAGGAAAGCTATGGCGCTGTTATCAGGCGACCAAAAGAGCCCTCTGCCCATCTCATAAATCCACTTATCGGTGCTCTCCTGAAATACCAACCGCTCACCCCCCATAGCCAGATCCCTGACCCATATCTCCCGGTGTTTGCAATCTTCTGTTCTCCTTTCTACTGCCAGCATTCTGCTATCGGGTGACCATACCGGATTGAACTCGTTCGCCTCGCTCTGCGCCACCCAGAGGGGATTTCCGCCGGAGGTGGAGATTATCCCTACATCGGCAGAGGAGCGTCTGAAGTAGAGAAAAGCCAGCTTGGTTCCGGTGAGCTGTGCAGGAACCTCAGAAACTGGCTGCGGTGGAGACGAAGAGATGAAGGCTATTCTGTTGCCATCGGGCGAAAACCTGGGAGAAAACTCCATTCTTCCGCCTGCAGTGAGCTGAAAAGACCTTTTATCTGGCAGAGAAAAGAGCCATAAATCTCCATTTTTGGAGAAGACCAGAGAACGTCCATCGGGGGAAATGTCGAAATCTGAAGAGATACCCTCAGGGGCGCCCTCCACCGGCACAGATTCCTCCTGGGAATCCTTCCATGAATACAACCCTCCTTCCTGAACATAGATCAGCTCTCTCCCATCGGGACTCCACAACGGTCTGCCTATCTCCCCTCTGGAATGGGAGACTTTGGATAGCTTCCCATCAGAAAGGGAGACCACCCATATATCCTTTATTCCTCCATCATCCCAGATGAAAGCCATCTTCCCCCCATCAGGTGACCAGATAGGCTGGGAAAGATATTTTATCTGGAGAAGCTGAGGGATGGTTAGCTGAGCCTCTTGCTTTGTAGAACATTTAGTATTTAGTAAGAGAAGAGATAAACCTAATATGAGAAAGAATACGCCTTTTTTAGACCAACCTACCACCTTTCTCTCCATCTTTAACCTCCTTTCGTAAAAATCTTGATACTTACTCCCACCTTACTCGTTATGAATTTTAATATGGAAAAGAGGAGATGTAAAGGCAATTTTTATCAGTATATGAGGTAGAAAATTTTGAATCTAGCAAGCATATATTTGGATAATAGTTCAATTATTTGGATTATTATCGTCCTGCTTAGTGGGAATTTCCTTGGACTTTACTTGTTAGTTGTTGCAGAAATTGTATTTATATTTTTATAAAAAATTTCAAAATATTGGCATTGATATTGCTTCTTATAAAGAAATGTAAGAGTTTGCTCAGCTATGAGGTGGGAAAATGTGTGAAGGACTATTCTATTATCATTCTTATCTGTATAGCTTCAACCGAGCTCAAAAACATATAAAAAGTTCGGCTCCTCCCCAAAAAACCTTATTAACCCTTTAACTTTTGGAGGATAGGTGTATGAGGTATTTTAAACTCATAGTACCGCTTTCTCTTCTTGTGATGGTAGCCTTGGGTGGCCTCGTCTTTGCTCAGACGCAGACGGGAACCATCACCGGAAGGGTCACCGATGAAACCGGTGCCGTGCTACCCGGGGTGACAGTCACTATCACCAGCGCCGCTCTCATCACCGGGACGAATGTCACCACCACTACCGAATATGGAGTTTACAAGTTCATCGCTCTTCCACCGGGAAGCTATGATGTGAAGTTTGAATTAGAGGGCTTCAGACCAATCGAGAAGAAAGAGATCAAAATAAGTGCTTACTTTGTGGCTAAGGTGGATGTGGTTATGTCTATAGCGGTGCTGGAAGAGGTTCTCACCGTAACTGGCGAAGCACCGGCAGTGGACACCACCAGCAATGTCACCTCCACCTCTTTTGACAAGAACCTTCTGGAGCACATTCCCAGCGGTAGAGACCTCTGGGTAGTAGCGGAGCAGGTTCCGGGCGTTGTCATGGACAGGTACAACATCGGTGGTACCGAGAGCGCCCAGCAGAGTTCGGGGTTTATTCATGGCTCTGAAAGTCAGCAGGATTACAGCATCAACGGGCTCAGCCTGAACTGGCCCGGCGGTCCCGGAAGCGCGACTTCCTTCTATTTTGACCACGATAGCTTCGAAGAGGTGCAGATTCAGACCAGTGCTGCCCCAGCCGAGATTGGTGTAGGCGGCTTATATATGAATATGATAACCAAGTCAGGTGGAAACGAATTCCATGGGGCGGCGACCTTCTTGTATGAGCCTGGGAAACTGCAGGGAAACAATGTTACCGATGAACTGAAAGCCCAAGGAATAGAAACCGCCAATCCGATAGAGCTGATAGCCGACTTCAATGCCAATATGGGCGGGCCGATAATTAAGAACAAGATGTGGTTCTTCACCTCCTACCGACGCTATATCATCAACACCCAGATGCTGGGTCTTAGGCGCCCAGATGGCTCTCCTGAAGTCGATATCAACCACCAGACCAACTACCTGGCTAAGGTCACCACTCAGCTCAACCCCAACAACAAGCTCATGGCCCAGTATTACTTCAACTATCAGAACAGGTTCTATCGTAGAGCGGGAGCTTCCTTTGTTGAAGAGAAGGCTTCCACCCGACAGATTGAACCATGCCACATCATTCAGGGTCAGTGGACCTCCATCTTCTTCAAAGACCTCTTCCTTGATGTGCGCTATGGATACAAGCACTTGATCTTCCCCATGAGCTATCAGCCAGAGGTCGGTCCCAACGATTACTGTCGAGTAGATGACGTGCGCTCTATCATGACGGGGGCTGCTTCATACGACATGAAGAACACCGCCACCAGGCATCAGTTTAATGCTGCTCTCTCCTATTTTTCTGACTACCTCCTTGGTGGAAGTCACGACTTCAAATTTGGCTTTGAATATACCAACTGTCTGAACGGGTACGATTACAAGTCCAATGGGGATATGGTGATGCACCTCTATGATGGTGTCCCCGCTTATATAGTGGCCTGGAACACCCCGGTGAAGCAGGGAAGCAAGTATCAGACTTTCGCCTTTTATGTCCAGGACTCCTATACTATCGGCAATCGCTTGACCTTCAATATGGGAGTCAGATTAGAAGCCTTTGAAGGGTGGAACCCCGCTCAAAGCAGTCCGGGAGGGACCTACTACGAGGCTCGTTCCTTCTCTGAGGTGAGAAATATCCCCAACTTTAAAAATGTAGTTCCTCGCTTGGGATTCAGCTACGACCTCTTTGGTGATGGAAAAACAGCCTTAAAGGGCAGCTTCAGCAGATATACGCAGTTAGAAGGGGCGCGCTTCCCCGAAAACCTCAATCCCAACGCTCTTGGAGGGGATGTAAGATTATGGACAGACCTGAACGGGGACCTGTTCGCTGACCTGAACGAGCTCAGTGCTCCGGTCAGTTTCTTCGGCGGAGTAGGTGTGCGGTTGGACCCCAATCTCACCCGACCCTTATCGGATGAAGCGTCCATAGGTGTTGAGCATCAGGTAGGGGAGGACTTGGCCCTCAGCGCTACATACTATTATCGAAAGAACTCCAATTGGATGGGTCGGAATAACATACTG
>JAOUOQ010000161.1 GCA_029880275.1 Candidatus Aminicenantota bacterium
GATGGCTATCCTGAAGACATTGTCGGTCTCGAAGCCTTGAAGAATTACTATGCGGGTAATCATAAGGCCTTTCCTGATCTCCACGCCACAATCGACGAAATGATTGTTAAAGGTGATAAGATGGTGGTGCTCTGGACGATAACCGGCACAAACACAGGTCCTCTTGGTGAACTTCTACCCACAGGCAAAAAGGTGCGATTTTCTGGAGTTGCTATTGACCGGGTAGTTAACGGAAAGGTAGTAGAAGAGTGGGTCTTTTGGAACGTATTGGATATATTACAGCAGCTCGGCTTTACCCTTACTCCTCCCCAGGTAGAAGAACCACAATAAACACAAAGTATCCGTCACTATTGCTTGACTACCAAGAACGGCGCAGAGTATAGGATGGCGCGCAATCCCAAAGAAAAGGGGACAATTTACCCCCAAGGAGCTTATTTCTCCAGCAGGGCTTTTAGCTCCTCCATGAACTCATTGATGTCCTTGAATTCCCTGTAAACGGAAGCAAATCTGACATAGGCCACCTTATCCAGCTCCTTGAGCCTCTCCATTATAAAAGAACCTATCTCTGAAGTTGGAATCTCTCTTTCGGACCTCTCCTGTAGTTTTTGCTCTATGGTGTCGATGAGCTCTTCCAGCGTGGTTACGCTTATCGGTCTTTTTTCGCAGGCTTTGAGGAGTCCCCGGAGAATCTTCTGGCGGTCGAAGGTCTCCCTTCGCCCATCTTTTTTAATGACCATATAAGGGGCTTCCTCTGTTCTCTCGTAAGTGGTAAATCGCCGGGAGCAAGCAAGACACTGGCGCCGCCGGCGAATCGCCTCGCCACCCCTTTTCTCCCTGGAGTCTATCACTTTGTCTTTGTTGTGACCGCAATAGGGGCATTTCATTCTTTTCTCTCCCCGGGTGTATAATTTTTTCTCAAATAGTTGCTTTCAGATTAGCGGGGTTCTTCTCTATTTTACATCAGGTCTCAGCCGGTAGCTCCTTTATTTTTTTTATGGTGAGACCCTCCTTCCAGACCAGAACGATTCCCAGAAGGGTCACCGGAGCAAAGGTAACTGCATGCATGACGATGGAGGTTCCCACGGCAAGGTCGTTGTCGATGCCCAGGAAGCTCACCAGAACAATCTGCACCGCTTTGTGGAAAGCTCCCACTCCCGCCGGGGTAGGTATGGCGGCGCCGGTAGCAGCAAAGATCAGGATAAAGAAGGTGAGATAGAAGGGAACCTCAATGTTGAAAGCTGCCAGAATCAGCCACAAACCGAAGCAGACTGTCAGCCAGTGGGCAAAGGAATACACCACTACCATGAACAGCAGTCCCTTCCCTCTGAGTACAGCCAAACCCTGGGCAAAGGAGCTCATCCCCCTCAGTAATGCCTCCGAAAAACGAGCTGGCAAAAAGGAGAATAGCTTCTCCGCACCTTTAAGAAAAAGCGCGGTCTTCACATGTAACAGCAGGAGCAGAGCGATAATGGCGGCAGCGGCAATCGCCGATATAAAGCCACTCCACTCCACCTGACTCAGGGTAACCGATGCTTCAGAAGAAAGGTAGGGCAGAGCAGGAGCTAATAGAAGGTAGAGGGAGAACAGTACCAGGATGATTATAAGGTCGAAAATCCTCTCCACAATTATAGTTGCAAAAGCTGCGGTTTTGGAGAGTCCTTCCTTCTGACCAAGGAGGTAGGGTCGCACTATCTCTCCCAATCTTCCCGGGATCAAAGAGTTAACCATAAATCCAATAACTGTAGCGGAGAAGAGGTTGGAGAGATGGGACTTTTTAAGGGGCATAAGGAGGAATTTCCACCGCAAAGCTCGCAGCAGATATACTACCAGAGATAACCCCACGCCGAGGCTGATGAGGAGATAGTTAGCCCCCCTGATCTTCTCAAATACCAAGGGAAGATTAGCTCCTCGCAGGAAGAGGTAGAGGAAGAGTCCTCCCAGAGATATACCCAGCCACAGCTTCAGGCTTCTCTTTCCCAATTTCTACCAATCGCTAGTGATAGATGTTTGACTTGCAAGAGGATAGCAGCAATATCTTTATCCCACTTGCCAAAAAGCAATTTTCACTCTATAATAAAAATGATTCTAAGTCAATTTTTTTCTTGAAATTAGACATTATTTTTGAAATTATAGTCAAAGGTGGGAACCTAAGTCACTAATATTTCGTTATATAAAATGGAAGAGGTAATAGGAAGAAGCGCTCCATCAGACAGGGAACTCATAAGAAGATGCCGGAGAAGGGATGCCAGAGCGTGGGATTTGCTGGTAGAACGATACCGGAGGAAGGTATTTAACATCGCTTATCAGTTTGTGGGCAATGTAGAGGAAGCCAAAGACCTGACTCAAGAGCTCTTTCTTAAGATTTATCAGGAGTTGAGGAAGTATCCGGATGATGTCCCTTTCACCTCGTGGCTGAGGAGGGTGAGCCGGAACCTTTGCATAGATTACTATCGCAAGAAGAGACGCCAGAGGGGAGTGATGATGGTAGATTTCGAGGTTGTGCTACCTTACCTCGCTCAGGGACGCGACCCTTTTGACTTGCTAAAGGAGAAGGAAAGGAATCTGCTATTGAAAAGAGGATTGAATGCTCTTCCTCCAGGGGTGAAAGAATGTATTATCCTGAGGGATATTCAAAGTTGCTCCTATCGGGACATAGCAAAGATTCTGAATATCCCTATAGGAACGGTGAAGTCGCGGTTAAATAGAGGAAGAGCTGAGTTGGTCAGGATATTAAAAAGAATACCGGAGTTAAGGCAAGGCAATTAAAAAGTGAGGAGAAGGGTATGAATTGCTTCTATCATAAAGGTATTGAAGCTACCAACAATTGCGTCATCTGTGCCCATCCTCTGTGTGGCGATTGTTTGGTGGAGGTTAAGGGGAGGGTGTATTGCCAGGATTGTCTGGATAAGCAATTGACGGAAAAGGGAGCTGCTCCTCCAGAGAGGCTTAAATCCCCAGGGTTGGCGGGTTTTCTCTCCGCTATTATTCCGGGGCTGGGTCAGATTTATAACAGTCAGTATATGAAGGCTTTTGTGGTGATTCTGCTGTATATGGCCTTTTTGTCTCTGGCCATACGCGGTCCAGTGCGCGGGATATTCATCCTTCCTTTGCTGGTAGTAGTAGTCTATTTTGGGGCGATTATCGATGCCTATCGCTCCGCCAAGGAGATAAATTTAGCCGGACGAGGGGTTGAGGTGGTTGAGAGAGCAGCAGCTCCGCCGCGAGAGTCGGCCGTCTGGGGTGTGATAATCATGCTCATCGGGGTGCTGTTTCTGCTCTACAACTTCGATGTGAGTATCGACTGGTTGGAAGATTTGTGGCCGCTAATTGTAATCTTCCTGGGGGGTTATTATATGGTGAGGTACTTCTTAAATCAAAAAAAGGGAAAGGCTGAAAGAAAAGAGCCCCCCTCTGAAGGAGGAGAGAAATGACCGCCAGGAGACGAAATTCAGGGACCTTCATTTTTGGGCTGGTGCTCGTAGCCATTGGAGCCCTGTTCTTGGTGGATAACTTCACCTACATTGATGTCTGGTATTACGCCTGGAGGTTCTGGCCGGTAATTCTGATATTGTTTGGTCTGAGCAAGATACTTCGGGCTCGGGCTCGCTCCGGTTAGTGAGGTAAAAGAAGATGAGATTCAGAGAAGTTGTATTTGTCCTTTTTGTCATCTTCTTCGGTCTGCTAATAACCTTGGTAGCCAGGCAGCAGGGGGGTGCCGGTCTTTGGTGGAGATACCAGAGCTACTCCTATCCCGAGGAGGAGACCACCAGTTGCCCCTTGTATTCCTTTATTAAGATTGACAACCGCTTTGGTGATGTCAGAGTATCTTCCTGGGATAGGGCTCTTCTGAGTGCTACCCTCACCAAACAAATATGGGCGCCTAATAAGAAGAAGGCTAAGGGGATTGCTGACCGACTGCAGCTCATCCTCTGTCAAGAAGGGAATATCTACCGAGTGAGCACCAATCGGGATGAGTTGAATAATATCACCTACGATTATCAGACCGATATGCAGTTCATGGTTCCCCTGAATTCGCAAGTAACGGTGGAAAACCAGAGGGGAGAAGTGGAGATAAGAGGCTTAGCCGGAGACCAGGAGGTCATAAATACCGGTGATAAGATATTAGCTACCGATATCGATGGCAATCTGGTGATAAAAGGCAGAGATAATGTTATTGTCGTCGAGGGCATAAAAGGGGGACTAACGGTCAACAATCTCCATGGTGATGTAACCATTACCAAGGTTGAAGGAGAGCTTCTGGTGGAGAACCCTTACGGCGATGTGAAGGCTGACGAGATAGGTGGGAAGGCTCGGATAATATCCAAGCATTCCTCCATATCGTTGAGCAAGATAGGGCGGGACATCGAGGTCATCGCTCCCAATTCTCGAGTGTGGATTCGGGAAGCCGAGGGAAGCCTGGTGGTTGAGACTACCAACGAGCCGGTATCCGTGGAGGGCTTTCGAGGAGAAGTGCGC
>JAOUOQ010000162.1 GCA_029880275.1 Candidatus Aminicenantota bacterium
TCTCTTAACTCTCTACAGAACCAACTTGGACAGCGGGCGCGAGTTGGAGAGACACTCGGTCAGCGCGGAGTGATTATCCTCATTCTGGTAGTATTCCTGAGCGCTTTTCTTTGTCTCTCGGTACAGGCACAAACCTCATCGGAGGAAAATCCGCTCAGTACGGCAGAGGGTGTAGTTGCAGAACTTTATCAGTTAGTTACCTTCGAGGCTGGCAGCACGCCTGACTGGGAAAAAGTGCGTTCACTGTTTATCGATGAGGCTGTCATTGTACTGCGCACGAGCTGGGAAAATATAACCATATTTTCGGTTCAAGGCTTCATTGATGACTTCGTTAATTTTATTGAGCGATTTAAGGTCGAAAAGACAGGGTTCGTTGAAGAAATTAAACGCACGAAGGCGATGGTTTTCGGAGATATGGCTCATATACTTGTGTTGTATGAAGCCAGCATACCCGGTTCGGAGAGGCCACCGCAGCAGGGCGTAGACAGCTTTTTGCTGATTAACAAGGACGGACGCTGGTGGATTGCGGCGGTTACCAATGAGCTTCCTACACCTGATAATCCCCTACCGGCAGAACTTCGGAAATGATATTTATTTATAGGTAGTGTTAAGCATCGGCAAAGTACGCCAGCGGCATTCTATTCAGTCTCCACCGCCGATCGTTGAGGAAGAAAAGCGGTTCTTACCCTCATAAAGGCTGCAAAGCCAAAGCCATAGCACACTATAAGATTTTCCTCGACCTCTGGAAGGAAGTTGAAGGGGCGATACCTTAAGTAGAGAATGCCAGAGATTGGACGGCGCTCTTCCAGACACCCGGCTATCGGGAGCTCATCCGGCGGGAATGGCCCTTTGAAGAAGAGTTCTTCAAGAAAATTTTCATACTTGTATTCAAGCCCTCTTTGGCCAGCACCCTGAAAGAAGAGTTGGAGAAAAAGGACGACCCACCGGGCATTATATGGTCAAGGCGGTCATCGAAAACCTCGGAAAGGATTGTCTGATTGAAAATTGCGGTAATCCGTTTGCCTTTATACGGCTTTATAGCCAGGCCGCCTCGGGGCACACGGACCGATATCCTGTTTTCTCCTCCGAAGCCTTGAAGGTGATAGAAATGTTAGAAAAGGAATATGCCCAGAAGGACAAATAGCGATGTCAAAAGAGGGACGGTGAACAAAAGCCAAAAAAGTGCAAACTTCTATAGGATTTAATTAAGCTACATCCGCCTGCCGCCCCTCACTTTGAAGCTGTCACTTTGACATGCCAAAATTAACTTTATTAGTAGTTGCTCTTGCCGATGTGAACCTCGCCCTGAGCGTTTACTCCACCGAATGCTTTGAAGCTGCGAAGGACGGTGCCATCAGCCTTGAACACCTTGACCATGGAGCTGCCACCTTCACCATGAGCGCAGATGATCTCATCAATGCCGTCGTTATCTATATCAGAGGCGGTTATCTGCACATCACCGTTGGTGTTGCCTCCAAACCCAAAGGCTAAGAATTGCTTGATTAAGGTGCCATCCTTGTCAAACAGCCGGACCTTGTTTCCCCCGTTATAGCCGGTGGCTACGGCTATCTCCATATCAGCATCGGCATCAAAGTTCCCCACCGCCAGACGCACCTCTCCCCCGGGGTTATCGGTAGAATCAAATGCCCCGAAGGAGCGGATAACGGTTCCATCATAGTTGAATATCTTCACCACTGAGCTGCCTCCCTCGCCCATGCCGGCGATTATCTCGTCAATACCATCGGCGTTCTCCAGGTCACAGGATGCCACATGAACCTCGCCCTGAGCATTGGCAGCACCAAAGGCTTTGAAGCTGGCGATGAGAGTGCCATCGGTCTCAAAGGTCTTCACCCACGACTTCCCTCCTTCACCCTGGGCTATGGCTATCTCCGTATCGGAGGTCTCTGCATCAAAGTTCCCTAAGGCTAAATGGAGCTCGCCGTTGGTGTTGGCTCCTCCGTAGGCTTTGAAGGTGCTGATGAGGGAGCCGTTAACCTCAAAGAACTTCACCCAGGACTTTGCCCCCTCACCCTGACCGGCGGCAATCTCATCCAGGCTGTCGTCATCGACATCACCCACCGCCAGATGCACCTCACCCTGGCTGTTTACCGCTCCGAAGGCTTTGAAGCTGCCTAGGTCGCTCGCCAGGAGGCTGAACTCCTTTATCCAGCTTTTGCCGCCGAGACCGTGAGCGGTGATAAGAGCACCACCACCTGCAATCAGATAGGTCTCCCCGGCTTTGGAGCGTCCACCGGGGTCAGCCCAACGGGCACCGATGATGATATCATCATATCCATCACCGTTCACATCCCCGCTGGCAACAGAAATGCCGGATTCATCAAAATTATTATCCCCCCAGACGGTGATGTCGGCTGGCTGGGTACTCAGGTCCACAGTTGAAGGTGGTGAGCCGGAGCCGAAGATGACATAGGTCTCGCCGGCTGCGGTGCGTCCACCGGGGTCAGCCGCATAGGCACCGATGATTACATCATCATACCCGTCTCCGTTTACATCCCCGCTGCCCACCGCCCAACCAGACAATCCCCACGCCCCGCAGACGGTGATGTCGGCTGGTGTGGTGCTCAGGTCAATAGTTGAGGGTGGCGAACTGCTTCCGAAAATCACATAGGTCTCCCCGGCATAGGTGCGTCCACCGGGGTCAGCCGCACAGGCACCGATGATGATGTCGTCATATCCATCGCCGTTCACATCCCCGCTGGCCACCCTCCAGCCAAACCAATCATCATTAGCGCGCCCGTAGATGGTGATGTCGGCTGATTGGGAGTGCAGGTCAATAGCGACAGGAGAAGATGGGCTGGAGCCGTAGATGACATAGCTCTCCCCGGCATCGGCTCTTCCAGGGGGGTCAGCCATAAAGGCACCGATGATGATGTCATCTAATCCATCGCCGTTCATATCCCCGCTGGCTACTGCCCAGCCTACCCAATCTAACTCATCATCTCCGGAGACGGTGATGTCGGCTGAGTCGGTGCTAAAATCTATGGTGTAAGGTGGTGATGGGAACCCGGAGCCGAAGATGACATAGGTCTCCCCGGCCGTATCACGTGACGGGGCACCGGGGTCAGCATAAGGGGCACCAATTATGATATCATCATATCCATCACCGTTTACATCCCCGCTGGCCACCGCGTGGCCAGAACCGTCAGAAATAGCATCCCCTAAGACGGTGATGTCGGCCTGGTCGGTGCTCAAATCTATGGTGTAAGGTGGTGATGGGAACCCGGAGCCGAAGATGACATAGGTCTCCCCGGCGTCGGTGCGTCCACCGGGGTCAGCATTAGGGGCACCGATGATGATGTCGTCAAATCCGTCATTATTGACATCCCCGCTTGACACCGCATCGCCAGACCAATCATTCGCATAATCTCCGGAGATGGTGATGTCGGCTGATTCTGTGCTCAAATCAATCTCAGAGTCTGGTGAGCTGGAGCCAAAGATGACATAGGTCTCCCCGGCATTAGTGCGCACAGGATCGACAGGGTCAGCAAATTGGACGCCGATGATGATGTCCATAAAGCCGTCCCCGTTGATGTCCCCATAAGCAAGCGCATCGCCAGAAAAATCCTCAGCATTCTTGCCCAGCACCCGCATATCCCCCCACACCTTATCCAGGTCAATCACCCGCTGAGCAAACATTATCCCAGAGAAGACAAGAACGAAAACCATAAAAACTGAAACTGTGAAGAAGTGCTGCCTTGTCATGATGCATACCTCCTTTTGTTAAAATAGGTTAAAAACCTCTCCCACCACCGCGGTGAGGAGAATTGCTGACCATTTGCTCTCTGTATGAAAGATAAATTAGCTGCATTCAATTCATGCTTATCACCTGGCGCTGAGCAGAATAATAATCTGGTAAACTTCAGAGTAAAAACCCTTTTTCATAACCTTTGATTAACCTCGCCTCTCTCATTTCCTTTCTTGAGAGAGAGAATATAGTAAAAAATTATCACACAACTGCTGATAATGTCAAGAAAGAAATGTATTAAATTACATTATAGTCAATGAATGTTGTCTAATATTTTCTATGTCCCCTGAGAGACCATGCTGATTTTCCTACCGCAATGCGGAAGAATATTTATCGCCTTCGGATTAAGACTAACTGCAGAACGACAAAATGAATACGAAAAAATCAATATTTAATCAAAGCTCCGCAGTCCAGTTTTAGCCAAAGAGCTTAAGAAGAGAAAGATATGAGATACTTCTGTTCAGTTTCTGATAGTCTTCTGGGAGAAAGATGTAAAATTCCTGCGGGAAACCATACCAGCAGATGAGAATGTAATTCAGCCCGATGCCGCTCACCCTGGAGCTGTTACTTTGACATGCCAAAATTAACTTTATTAGTAGTAGCTCCTGCCGATGTGAACCTCGCCCTGGGCGTTTGCCGCACCGAAGGCCTTGAAGCTGCGGATAAAGGTTCCATCCGCCTTGAACACCTTGGCCCCGGAACTCC
>JAOUOQ010000163.1 GCA_029880275.1 Candidatus Aminicenantota bacterium
GTATAATCGCATGCATGTGGAGGAGATAGCCGAACGGGGGCGAATCCTGCAAGAGTTACACTTCTCCAGCGAGGATACTCAGCGCAGGATAGAAATGGGGATAGCCTGGGAGTATGAGCTCTCCCAACTCCCTCCGTTTTACAAGCGGATTAAAGAGATAATAGACCGCCTCTACACCGGAAGAAAGTGATTCCCCTATTTCTCCATTCTTGAGCGGTAATCCCATGCTCCTGGACTATGCCGGCAGGAAATAAGCCCTGTTTATCTCGCTTTCTAAGAAAAAAAGCAGGGATAGTTATTTATCCCTGCTTAAATATTCCAATATCCTTTGTGCTGAGAGTAGAGGTATCTCCCCTTTCTATGGCCGGGGAGCCATCTTTTTCCTCTCTATAGCAACATCAATACCCCCCTGAGCATTGGCAGCTCCGAAGATTTTATAGGTCTCAACCGCCGATGAGGTTGGGTAGATGAATACCTTGGCAAAAGACCCTGAGGTGGCTGACGGACATTGACCAACTACAATTGCAAACATGGAGCAAGATACGGTAACATGACCATCGGCATTCTTAGCGCCAAAGGCTTTGAAGTTCCACACCGGCGTTCCGTTTTCCTTGAATACCTTGACCCACGAACCAGCAGGAAGCTCTCCCGCTCCCGGACCTCCTTGACCTACTATAATCTCATCAGCGCCATCCTCATCTACATCTCCCACGCTCACATCAACCCCACCACTCTGGTTAGTGGCTCCAAAAGCCTTTATGGTAGCCACTGCCGAGGGATTTTTATAGTCAAACACTTTGACCCACGAGCTTCCACCATGACCCTGACCTACCACAATCTGCCCCATGGCTGAAAGCGGGTTGGTATGACCTCCTTCCACCCTCACTTCTCCTTTAGTATTGGTAGCACCAAAGGCTTTGAAGCTCCATGTGGGAGTTGTGTCATCGAAAGTGAAGACCCTCACCATAGAGCTTCCCTCCGGTCCATGACCACATACTATCTCCATCTTCCCGTCAAGGTCCACATCCGCCAGACCGACATTTACCTTCCCCGAAGGATTGCCGATTCCGAAAGCCTGGAACTTCCACAAAAATGTGCCATCCTCATCAAAAACCTTGACTATGGAATTGCAGCCTCGCATTCCCACCACTATCTCGGGCGAGCGGTCACCATCCACATCCCCTTTGGCTACACTCACCTCCCCGGAGGTATTGGCAGCACCGAAGGCTTTGAAAGAGGTAATCTCATACGTCGGGATAATGGAATCCTTTACCCATGAGCTCCCACCGGGACCATGCCCAAATGCTACGTCTATCCATCCTCTGATGCCGTAGACCTCACCGGCACCGCTTCTCCCTGATGGGGATGCCAGAGGGGCTCCGATGAATACATCCCCTGACTCATTACCATCGAAGTCCATCCCCAGCACCGAGCTACCCATCTGGTAATAAGCAACCTCCCCTAATACGGTAAGGTTGGCGGAGTCATTGGCCAGGTCTACGGTGGCGGGAAGGGTATCCCTTCCGAAAATGACATAGACCTCACCGGCAGATGTACGACCCCCCGGACTGGCATAGGGTGCTCCAAAAATGCCATCTCCAAAGCCATCCAGATTGACATCGGCACCACTTATGGCGTAGCCTAATTTATCGCCAGCAATGGCACCATATATTTCCACATCTGCAGCGGTGGTGCTGAAGTCAATGGAAGAGGGGAGGGATATGCTGCTGCCAAAGACAACATAGACTGTTCCCGCATCGGAACGCGCTGATGGGTCAGCACACGGGGCACCCATGAGGAGCTCGCCATAAGAGTCTCCGTTGGCATCGCCAATTTCAACCGCCCAGCCCAGATTGTCGCCGGCAGCGGCACCGCTGATGATGGTGTCGGCATCGCTCTGTAAATCGATAATTGAACCGGAAGAGGCTGTACCATAGATGACATAAACCCTGCCAGCATCAGCTCTCCCACCGGGGTCGGCATAGGGGGCACCTATGAGGATGTCGCCACGCATCTGCTTTATTTGCCCACTACCTACTGACCAGCCGCAGTTGTCGTTAATGTTCTCGCCCAAGATGGTGATGTCGGCATCAGTAGTGCTTAAGTCGATAGTGGAGGGTGGGGTGTAGCTGCCGAAGATGATATATACCGTGCCTGCGTCCGTTCGAACCAGAGCACTTGCAGGAGGAGGGGGGGTTGGGTCGCCATAGGGAGCACCAATGATGATGTCATTATAACCATTACCGTTGAAATCGACACTGGCTAAGGCATGCCCCAGATTGTCGCCAGCTCCCTTACCGTCAATAGTGATGTTGGCTGGCGTCGTGTTCAGGTCGTAGGTAGAGGGTGGGATAGCGCTGCCGAAGATGACATATACCTTTCCCTTTCCGCTATCTGCCATGGGTGCGCCGATGATGATATCATCGTACATATCACTATTGATATCACCGCAGGCTACTGCGTAACCGCACTGGTCACCAGCGCTCTCCCCATAAATGACCATATCGGGTGGGGTGGTGCTCAGGTCCCAGGTCGCAGGCGGCCCTTCTTCCCCGAAGAAGACATAGACTTCCCCGGCATCTGTTCTTCCTGAGGGGTCAGCTTTGTAAGCCCCGATTATCAGGTCAAAGAAGTTATCGCCATCAATATGACCTTCCGCCAGAGAGAAGCCGGCATTATCGCCATTATCGTCGCCGAGGATTTTGAAGTGGGGCTCAACCAGGCTGAGGTCTATCACCCGCTGAGCAAGCAGCTGGCTGGAAGGGAGAACGGCTATCACCAAAGAAAATATCAACAAAGTTGTAAAAAATAGCCTGTTTTTCATATAAATACCCTCCTTCATTGCGTTAAAACAGTTTCACATATCCTACAACTATTGCTTTTATATTAAGAACTTACTAAAAGAAAATATTTAAGTCAAGAAAAATCTGGCAAATAGACAAAAAAAGTGAATTGACAGATGCAGTAAGGATTAAAAAGGGAGTAGGCGATTAACCCTTTAACAGCTCCTTCTCAATCTCCTCCAGCACTAATTCCCTCAGGCTGGTTTTGTCGGGAGCATCCTTTTTATCCGGGGCTGAATGCCCGCAGGCACCGCATTCCAGACATTGGAGGCTGCGTTTCTTCTCCTCCTCGGTGGTCTGCAGAGCGATGAGCTTTTCTATCTGGGTGGGAGAGAGGGTTCGCACTTCCCCCAGCATCCTGGCGATGAAGGATATGGTGGCGGTATGCTCGAGCTTTTCCAGCTTGAAGTAAGCATCCTTGAGGTCTTTCCCCACGGTGAGGCTTCCGTGCCGCTCAAGAATGAGCGCATCGTATTGGGTAATGTAATCTTTGATTGACTGGGGAACTTCCTCGGTGGTCGGGGTGGCATACTCGGTGGTGGGTATAATCCCCAGAGAGAGAACCACCTCGGGCAGGATGCATTTAGCCAGGGATAGTCCGGCAATGGTGAAGGCGGTTGATACCGGAGGATGGGCGTGTATGGATGCTTTTACATCGGGGCGGAGTTGATAAACGCACAGATGCATTTTGATTTCTGAAGAGGGCAGCCACTTGCCGGATATGACCTTCCCCTGGAGGTCGCAGACCACCAGGTCGTCGGTGGCGATAAACCCTTTCCCAAAGCCCTTGGGAGTGGTGATGATGCGGTTTTTCCCGGTCCGCACGCTCACATTCCCGTCAGTAGCCGATATGTAACCCTTCTGATGAATGAGCTTGCATATCTCTACTATCTCCTGACGGTGTTCCCATTCCGATTTCATTCTGCTTCTCCTGTGTCTATCTCATCGATTACTCCGACAATTACCGAGTGTACCGGCGCTATCTCTTTGCCGAAGACCAATCGGGCGGAGCTTCCCTCCTTGACCACCAGCACCCGGTCTCCTACTCCCGCCTGGACAAAATCGACCGAGAGAAAGCTCTCCCCCACTGGCGCACCCCGGGCGTCGATAGGCTTTACCATCAGCACCTTGCATCCCTGATAAACCGGATGCTTGATGGTAGCCACCACGGTTGCCTCTACCCGGCAGATAATCATTTTAAAGCTCCTCCCGGAAGCTCTCCTTCTGCGGCTGGGCTGACCTCATCCACAATCCCCACGATGGCGGCATCTACCGGAACAAAGGTCTTCTCTAAAGCCATAGAAGCCTCCCTCCCGATGACATAGTAGACGATGTCTCCCGTGCCCGCCATCACCGTGTCCACCGCGACCAGGGGCTTGCCCACCGGCTTGAGTCTCTTATTTAGCGGCTGCGCCCACAGGAGCTTGACTCCCTCTAACTCAGGGATTTTTCGGGTGGCTACCACCGAGCCCATAACTTTCGCTAAATGCACTCTATTTGCTCCTTTAAATCTTAAAGGATAAGCTCCTCCATATCGGGGTGAGGGGAGGGTATGATGACCTGGCTGACCAGCATCCCTTCTCCCGAAATAATTCCCACTCCCGC
>JAOUOQ010000024.1 GCA_029880275.1 Candidatus Aminicenantota bacterium
TGGAGGTCTGGGTCTACCCCTTTAAGATAGCGCACGATTTGCACCTGTCATTCAGGCTTGAGAATGAGGTTTTTCCTGAGGGGCTGGAAAGATTCGCAGAGCGTATTATTGTTCGACCCGAGTCGACCACCATCGTCTATTCCCACCCCGCATTTACCGTGCGAGAGACCATATTTATCCCTTTAGAGACCAGCGCAGCGGTGATACTGCTGGATGTGGAGACCAGCCAGCCTCTGAGGCTCATGGTCAGCTTTGTGCCCGACCTTAAGCCTATGTGGCCCGGTGGGTTGGGGGGTCAGTACTGCCGGTGGGAAGAAGAAGTCAACGCCTTTTTGATAACTGAGAGCCGTCGTCATTATGCGGCAGCTGTAGGTTCGCCCATAACCGACAGATTCTCCCGGGGTCCCGCCCATCGGCTGCCAGGAGCCCCTTCCTGGTTTGAGATGGAGCTGGAGCAGGAGTTCTGCAGCCAGCACCTGATACCAATAGTCATAGCCGGAGGAATGGATGGGGTGGACGATGTTTTCCGCAGCTATTCCAGGATTCTGAAGTCAATCCCAGAGCTTTACAGAAAGAACCTTGCCCATTATCAGCAATTGAGGCAGGAGTTTCTCCAGGTGGAAACCCCGGAGAAGGAGCTCAACTTAGCCTTTGAGTGGGCTAAGGTAGCCCTCGACCGGGGGTTGGTGTGCAATCCCAGGCTGGGCTGCGGGCTGGTGGCGGGGTTTGGGCCTTCGGGCAACAGCGAGCGCCCAGGATTTGCCTGGTATTTTGGCGGCGACACTATGCTGAACTCCCTTGCCATCAACAGCTATGGCGATTTTGCTACTGTCCGACAGGCGCTGGCGCTGCTCAGAAAATATCAGCGAGAGGACGGGAAGATAATGCACGAGCTCTCGCAGAGCGCCTTCCTCATACCCTGGTTTGAGGAATACCCTTACGGCTATTACCATGCCGAGACCTCACCCTTCTATATAATAAGCCTCCACGATTACTACTCAGCCAGCGGAGACCATCGGTTTCTGACTGACAGTTGGGCTTCGCTTAAAAGGGCTTATCAATATTGCCTGACCACGGACACCGATGGGGATGGTCTGATGGAGAACAGCAAAGCCGGGCTGGGGGCGGTGGAGGTCGGCTCTCTGCTGAAGGGGATTCATCAGGAGATTTATTTGGCCGGGCTGAGTACCGAGGCTCTGCGCTGTATGGGGGAACTGGCCGAGGCTATGGGAGAAACCGATTTGAAGGAGGAGTGCCAGAGGATGTTCCGCCGTGCCCTCCAATCCCTTCGGGGGAGGTTCTGGGATGAAGACACCAATCAATATGCCTTTTGCATCGCCCAGGATGGCAGCCTGGTGAAGGAAGCCACCGCCTGGCCTGCAGTTCCCATGCTATTCAATCTTTTTGAGGAAGAGAGGGCTTCGGGGGTGCTGGCTCATTTGGCCTCTGCCGCTATGAGCACCGATTGGGGAGTGCGGATGCTGGCTAATACCAGCCGGCATTACCAGCCTTTGGCTTACAACAACGGGGCTGTCTGGCCCTTCATTACCGGCTATGTCTCTCTGGCAGAATACCGCTACCACCGGAGCGTCCCGGCAATGACGCACCTGATGAGCATCGCCCGCCTGACTTTTATTGACGCTCTGGGCTTTGTGCCCGAGCTCCTCTCAGGAGAGTTCTATCGGACCATAGAAGCCTCGGTCCCCCATCAGCTCTTCTCATCGGGGATGGTGATAACCCCTCTGGTGCGGGGATTACTCGGCTTGAAAGGGGATGCCCCTCAGAGGATAATTGCGCTTGCTCCCCATCTCCCTGCCAGCTGGGAAGAGATAAAGGTGAGAAATTTCCGGATAGGGGATGGAGTCTTTTCATTTGATATTAAGAGGAATGGTAACAAATATTCTGTATCCGCCTCTGGCACAGCCTCCACTCCTTATAAGCTGGTATTCTCCCCGGCGTTTGCTCTGGGGACAAACATCAAAGGAGTATCAATTGACGGGGAGGATGCTCCTTTTGAAGAGGAACCAGGGAAGCACGACCTCCATTGCCGGGTGGAAGCGGAGCTCAGCCGGTCACGGCTGATTGAGATAACCTATCAGCAGGGGATTGAGATAATCCCCCCTCCTTTAAAGACCAACCCGGGCGACCGCTCCACCAGTCTTCGGATAATTGATTGGGCTTTGAATGGAGATAGCTTTAAGGTTACAGTGGAAGGGATGAGAGGGGCGTGCTATCAGCTGGAGCTAAAAACGCCTTTTGAGGTGGAGTCGGTTGCTGGGGGAGAGATGGTCAAAGATGAAGGGGATTTTAAAGCTGTGGAGGTCGCTTTTGCCGCTGAAGGGGAGGGGAGGTATCAGCAAAAGGAGGTTATAATCCATTTGAAAAGAAGGGGGGGAGATTAAGGGGCGACGGTTTTCAGGAGGCTATTTTCTTTTTAAAGTATTCTACAGTCTTAAGCAGTCCCTCCTCAATGCTCACCTTGGGAGACCAATGGAGAAGCTTTTTGGCTTTGGAGATGTCAGGTTGACGGACTTTGGGGTCGTTTTCTGGCAGGGGGCAGTGGACTATCTTGCTTTTACTACCGGTTAATTTTATGATCATATTGGCAATGTCAAGGATAGTCATCTCCTCGGGGTTGCCCAGGTTAATGGGCAAATTGTAATCAGATAACATCAGGTGATAGAGACCCTCCACCATATCCGAGATGTAACAGAAGCTGCGGGTTTGCGAACCATCACCGAAGACGGTCAACTCCTCTCCCCGTAGAGCCTGGCAGATGAAAGTGGGGATGGCGCGACCATCGTCAATCCGCATTCGGGGACCAAAGGTGTTGAAGATGCGAGCTATTTTGGTGTCCACTTTATGGATGCGGTGATAAGCGATAGTCATCGCCTCGGCAAAGCGCTTGGCTTCGTCATAAACCCCCCGAGGACCTATGGGGTTCACATTGCCCCAATAGTCCTCGCTTTGAGGGCTGACCAGAGGGTCGCCGTAGACCTCCGAGGTGGATGCCAGCAAAAAGGTGGCCGACTTGTTTTTTGCCAGCCCCAGGGCTTTGTGAGTTCCCAGGGAGCCGACCTTAAGGGTCTGTATGGGGAGTTCCATATAATCGCGGGGGCTGGCGGGGCTGGCAAAGTGGAGAATGCAGTCAAGCTCCTTATCTATGAAGATATAGTTAGTGACATTATGATGGATGAAGAGAAAATCTTTATCATAAAGGTGTCTTATGTTCTCAATTGCGCCGGTAATCAAATTATCCATGCAGATAACCGAGAAGCCTTGCTCCAGCAAATATTCTGCCAGGTGAGAACCGATAAATCCCGAGCCTCCGGTAATGAGAACTCTTTTTTTCATAATTGAGAGCTCATCGATATGAATTTGAGTTTGATAACAGTTCCCCTCTGGGCTAATAGGCGTTCTTCTGAATCAAGCTGTTCCAGAGGGTTAACCATAAGATTTTCAGGTCAAACGCCAGGGACCAGTTTTCTATATAGTAAAGGTCATATTCAATTCTCTTCTTAAGCGAAGTGTCCCCACGCCAACCGTTGACCTGCGCCCAACCGGTCATTCCTGACTTGACCTTATGGCGGAGCATATACTGAGGGATCTTCTCTTTAAAATCTCCTACAAATTGCGGTCTTTCCGGACGGGGTCCCACCAGGCTCATCTCACCTTTCAGGATATTGAATAATTGAGGCAACTCATCGAGGCTGAAGCGTCTCAAGAATTTGCCCACCATGGTTCTGCGGGGGTCGTCCTGCTTAGCCCATACCGGTCCGGTTTGTTGTTCGGCGTCAACAACCATAGAGCGAAATTTATAAATCAAAAAGGGATTACCGTCAAGCCCCATCCGTTCCTGTCTGTAAAACACGGGTCCCGGAGATGAAAGCTTAATGGCCAGGGCGATAAAAGGAAAAAAGGGAAGCGAGATAAGCAGCCCTATAGTGGCCACCGTCATGTCGAGGACCCTTTTTGCTAATACTTTCCAACCCTCCAGAGGGATAGCGGTTAGGTTTATTATGGGTATGCCGTCCAGTTCCTCTACACCAGCTTTTATGGCTATATATTCCAGCAAATCGGGAATAAGCCTAACATCAATCCCCTCTCGATGAGCTACTTTTATCATCTCCAGCATCTTCTTGTGGGCGCGCAGGGGGAGGGCTATGAAGAGTTGGTCGACCCTTTGGTGCTTAATCAGTCGAGGGAAATCAGAGAGTTTCCCTACAACTCTAATGCCTTTATAATCGCTGTGGAGCCTGGCGGGGTCATCGTCCAAAAACCCTATTACCTTAAACCCCAACTCACTGTGGTAAATAATCCTGTCCACAATGAGCCTTCCCAAATCTCCTGCCCCGGTGATTAAGACCTTCTTGATGTACAGACCCCGGCGATGGGCTTGTTCCAGAAGAAGTCGCATTAACATGCGAAAGCCATACACCATAATTATATCGAGAGCGAGAAAGATAGCGATAACTAATCGGGAGTATTCCAGAGGGGCAACTCCCGGTTGAAACTGATAATAGGTTCGATAATAGAGGGTGAGACCCCAGGTGATGACAGTAGCCAGAGTAGCGGCGACGAAGATAGAGAAGAGGTCGTCGATGCGCGATTTTTCCCGGGGGGGTTGATAGAGTTTGCGGAAGTAAAAGGTGATGGGCCAGATTAAAGAGATAAAGGGGAGGAGCTTGAAATATTGGAAGATATCTGGTATTCCCTTGGTAACTGGAATAATCTTGAGGGTGAAACGGACATAATAGGCGAGTATAAAGGCAAGATTGGTGACTATCAAATCACCTATCAGGAGGATGCTAATCCACATCCGGCGCTGGTGTCTAAGCATCTGTCTTGGAATCCCTCCTCAAGTTGCCAAGGGTATCGGAGATAAAATCTGTCACACTTTGTTTGAATTTTTCACGGGAAAATCTCAGTGCGTTAGCTCGTATTTTCTTTTTATTAAAACTCATTTTGTAGAATTTGTCAATAGCGTTTTTCAGAGAAGCAGGAGCCTGTTGGTCGAAGAAAACACCGGTCTCCTCTTCAATAATCGATTCCAAAGCCCCTCCTTTTCTGAAAGCGATCACCGGTCGCCCACAAGCCTGAGCTTCCAGCGAGGTGAGGCCGAAATCCTCTACTCCCGGAAATATAAGAGCCTGGCAGGTCTGGTAGAGGTTTCTGATCTCTTCATTGGAGAGCTCCCCCAGAAAGGTGATGTTTTTATTAGCCATCCTCTTCAGGCGAGATAGCTCCGGCCCCTTTCCCACAATCCTGAGCGGCAGCTTGAGCTGGTTCAGGGTTTCGATAGCTAAATCTATCCTTTTATAAGGCACCAACGCAGATACAATGAGGAAGAAGTCCTCCGGCTCACTCCCGGGGACGAAGAATTCGGTATCCACCGGAGGATAGATTACCACCGACTTTCGGTTATAATGGCGCCTTATGCGGGAGGCAACATTTTCAGAGTTGGCAATGAAGTAATCAACCCGTGCGCTTGAGGTCACATCCCACATCCTCAGATAGTTGATAAAGAGGGGTATCAGTTTGCGGCTAAAGAAACCAAGACGCTGAGAGGGGAAATAGTCGTGATACAGGTCCCAGGCATATCTCATAGGAGTATTGCAATAGCAGATGTGGATGGCATCGGAAGGGACAATCACTCCCTTGGCCGCGCAGTGGCTGATGCTGATAATCAGGTCGTATCCTCGGAGGTCGAATTGCTCAATGGCGGTGGGGAACAGGGGCAGGTAGTGGCGGTATCTGGCAGAGGCAAAGGGGAGCCGCTTGATGAAGGAGGTCTTGATAGGCATCCCCTCTATTATAGGTGAGGTCGCTCCTGGAATATGAAGGAGGGTAAAGATGGTAGCCTCGGGATAGATTTCACAGAAAACTTCCAGTATCTTCTCCCCGCCGCGCATCCCGGTGAGCCAATCGTGGACAAGAGCAGCCTTCATCTGTTATCACTTCTTCCTTTCCGCAAAAGCGTCTCCGCAGCCTCTGTTGTTAGAAGGATAATATCATATCGGGGTTCTTTTTTAAAGCGCTATGCTCTACTTAGCTAAGATTTGAGCAAAGAGCGCCAGATATCGTCGGGCTGATTCCTCCCATGAATATCTTTTTGCCTGCTGAGCTCCCCGTCGGATCAGCTCCTCCCTTAAGGGTCTATTCTCCATCAACTGCTGTATTCCTTCGGCAATCTCCTCCACCTGGTGCGGGTCAACCATAAGCGCGGCATCCCCTAGAACCTCTGGAAGGGAGGAAAGGTTGGAGGCGAGTACCGGCGTGCCGCAGGCCATAGCCTCCAGGGGGGGCAGCCCGAAGCCCTCGTAAAAAGAAGGAAAGGCGAAAAGCTCCGCCAGATGATAGAGACAACAGAGTTCCTCCTTATTGACATAGCCCAAGAATCTGACCTCCGCACCGAGGCTCAATCGGTCAATAGTCTCACTTATTGGTGATGATTTATCCCTCTCTCCCCCCGCTATGACCAGCTTCAAGCCTCTCTCTCGTCTCCCACGCAGTAGGGCGAAAGCCTTTAACAGATTAGTGAGGTTTTTATGGGGTTTTAGGTTCCCCACAAAAAGGATGAAGGGGTAGTCTGTCTGAAATCTCTCTTTCGCCCTCAAAAGCTCATCTTCATCGGGCTGGCGAAAGAAGTGGGGGTCAATACCGTTATATATGACCTCTATTGGGCTGGCATATCGGGGAAAAAGCCTCTGTATGTCTGCTCTGGAGTGGTGAGAGACGGCGACCACCTTTTCCGCCTTAGCCAGAGCTCGACTTATCATGAACCTGGCATAATAGTACGCCCCCTTATGGGGCAAGTTTTCTGGAAAGAGGAGATGGATGACATCGTGGATGGTCACTATCGCCCGGCAAGGAGTGAGCAGAGGGAGGACATAGTGAGGGGAGAAGTAAAGCTCGAGTTTGAGCCTCTTTGCCTTCCGGGAGAGGGAGAAGTGTTCCCTGAGGGAGTAGTTAGCTGACCTGTCAACCACAGGATGAAAGTTCTCGCCCAGCTGAGGGAGACTCTCCATGTCCTGTGGTCGACAGAAGAGGATATACTGGTTTTCGGAATCGAGCCGTGAGAACTGACCGATGAGGTTTTCGATATAAGTCCCTATTCCATAATCCTTTATCTTACGGATGTCTATCCCGATTTTTCCCATTTCCTCTGTCTCTTTAAGGGATTACCTCATCGGCGCTGTATTTAGCTCTGGCAACTAAGCTGAGCAGCTCCTTGCTGAGATTATAGTTGTCCCGCGCCTGGCTCTTCCTGGTTATAAAGTATGCCAGTCGGCTGGCGAGCCTGGAGAGGGTAAACTTGCAAAGCAGATAAATCCTCAGCATGGTCCACCGAACCCGCCCATAGTGTTTACGGTAGAAATGGAGCTGACTCTTCCGATAAGCCTTCAAAGCTGCTGCCCTGTTGGTCTCCATACTTTTACCGCGCAGGTGGATGACCTCCGCTGAAGGGGTATACAGTATCTCCCACCCTTTCTTCCTTATCCGATGGCATAGGTCGACATCTTCCAGAAACATAAAAAAATTCTGGTCGAAATCTCCCACCTCTTCCAGAGCTTCCCGCCGAGCCAGCATGCAGGCTCCGGTTACCCAATGAGGGTGGTGGAGTTGTCTGCTTTTTCTTTGGAGATGCCGTGTTATAAGCCGGTTCCCCTTCTCATATCTACGGCTGATAAACCTTTGCCAGAACTCATTGGCCAGATTGACCATTCTCCCCCAGGAGAGCTGGAGCGTTCCATCCTCGTTGAGCAGCCGGCACCCCAGAATCCCTACTTTATTCCCCTTCTGCATCGTTTCCACCAGGGCATCAACAGAACCAGACAGAAGCATGGTGTCCGGATTGAGGAAGAGGACGAACTCCCCCCGGCATCTCTGCAGAGCCTGGTTATTAGCGGGAGCAAATCCTATGTTCTCTTTATTCTCTATCAGGGTAATCTGGGGAAAATCCCTTCTTACCATCTCCACGCTGTTGTCAGAGGAGCTGTTGTCCACCACCAGTACCTCAAAAGGGGTCGTCGGGTTGCTCTGGTAAAGGGAAGCGAGGCATTTTTTTAAAAAATCACTGCTGTTGTAGTTAACTATTATTATAGAGAGCTTAATAACAGCTTTCATGCCAATACCTTATGAAGATGCTCTAAGGTGAGGCGGGCAGTAGCGGTGCAGGAGAATTTCCTGATTAATTGAGCCGCCCTTCTTACCATTTCCTTTCTTTTTCTCTCATTGTCAAGGAGTTCCATCACGGCTTCGGCTATCAGAGGTACCTCTGCGCGGGGCAGCATGGCAACGGTATCGCCCAGCACCTCCCGCACGGCGGGGATATCCTGCACAATCACCGGTGTGCCGCAAGCCAGAGCCTCCAGCGGCGGCAGCCCGAAGCCCTCGTAGGAAGAGAGGTAGATGAAGATTTCGGCGATATTGTAAAACATCACCAGGTCCTCGTCGTTCACATAGCCTAACAGCCTCACCTTGTTCCCTAACTCTAAGCTGGCTACCAGAGCGGGGAGGTCAATCCAGGGGTAGGTTCGGTTCTTCCCCACCAGCACCAGGGTCGCCTCAGGGAACTTTTTTACCACTTGCCCAAAGGCTTTTATGACCTCCGGAATACTCCTCCGATTCAATATCGCTCCCGTATAGAGGAGGATTCTTCCGGTTAAGTTGAGTCTCCGGCGGAAGCTCTCCAGCTGTTCAGCGTCAACAATCGGTTTGAAGCGAGAGTCCAGGCAGTTGTAAGTTAATTTGATCTTCTCTTCCGGGACACGGTAATAGCGGATTATCTCTTCCTTGGTGAAGTTGGAGACCGCAAACACCACATCCGCCCGGCGGACTGCTCGGCGACAGAGTAACCTTCGCCGGAATCTCTCCCTGGGGGAGAACCATTCCGGGTGAGCCTCAAAGGATACATCGTGCAAGGTGACCGCCCCCTTGCATTTTAGCCTTAAAGGGAGAGAGTAGCCCGGACCGAAGAAGATCTCAATTTTATCCCTCTTCAGGTGAGGGGGGAGAACGAACTGCTCCCAGTAGAAGCCCGATTGCATCAAGCGGGAGGAGAGATGATGAAGGCGTAATCCCGAAGAGGATAAAAAGGGATAACCTTCAAGAGCGGAGCGGGAGTAGAGATGAAAGCTATCTCCTGAATTTTCCTTCGCCCAGCAGGTGAGGAGATTTCTAAGATAGCGACCCACCCCGGTCGGTCTTCCCTCTAATTCTCTGGCATCAATGCCGATTCTGCTCATTGGTTTTAATTAATAATTAAAGAGCTTTCGCTCATTACCCTTCTCCTGCGAGCTGCTGGTAGAGCTGGAGAGTCTGTTCAGCGGTTTCCTTCCACGAGAAACGGTGGCTCCTCTCCAGCCCCCGGCGGGTCAGTTTCTCCGTTAGCTCGGAGTCGGTCAAGAGGGAACAGATAGCCTGCTCAATCTCATCAGGGCGTTGGGGGTCTACCAGAATGGCTGCATCACCAACAATTTCGGGTATACAGGAGGTATTGGAAGATACAACAGGTATGCCTGATGCCATAGCCTCCACCAGGGGGAGTCCGAAACCCTCGGCAAGGGAGGGATAGGTGAGCATGCGGGCAGCCTGGTATAGCCCTACTAGCTGCTCAGGATGCAGATAGCCGGTAATCAACACTCTTCCCTTCAATGCCGGGGATTGCAGCTCCCTATCAAATTCCTCGGTGTGCCAGCCCCTTTCTCCGACTATGACCAGCTTCAACCCCTTGAAGCCCCTCTTAACTAAGCCCTGGAAAGCGCGTAACAGATTAACCAGGTTTTTGCGGGGCTCTATGGTTCCCACAAACAAAAGGTAGTCGCTATCCAGAGAGAACTGCTTCCGAAGTAGAGCCAGGCTCTGGGATGACAATCGATGTCTGAAGCTCTCCGCCACCCCCTCATAGATAACTCGCACCTTATTCTCGGGTACTTTAAGGAATTGTATTATATCTTTTTTAGTGTGCTCGGACACAGCTATTATCGCATCTGCCTGATGAGCGTGAAGTTCGGCTAAGGTTAAGTAGTCTCTCTTGATTTCCCCCCTGGTCAACTCCGGGTGCGTCCAGAAGAAGAGGTCGTGTATGGTGATTATCCTCTTCCCCTTTTTAGCGGGCATAAGCAGAGGATGGGGAGAGTGCGAGATATTCACCGACCCTATGAGGTAGTCCACCGGAGGAAACCGATATTTATGCCACATGTAGTTGAGCACTCGAACGGGAATCCGATAATCCTTGATAAAAAAGTTATCCGGTAACGACATCCTCTCCCGAGGCACGCGGTCCCTAAGGGAGCTGGAGAAGAGGTAATAGCGGTTCTCCTGGTCGATGAGAGCGAGGTTTTCTACCAGATTTTGAACATAGGTTCCTACTCCGGTTCCTTTTTTCAGGGCAGGACGCAGGTCGATGGCGATTCTCATTTAAAACCTTAAATTAAAGGCAGAATATCTAATATTTTTCCCCTGTAAAATCCCTTTTAAGCTATCATAAATGAGGGAGAAAATCAATTCCCTTCCATTCTGCCGCCTGGGGTAAATGCCAAGGGCTTATGATAGGTTTTCTTAGGTTTGACTAATACAATTTTTTGTGTTATTGTTTTATGGCATTTTGGAGTTTGTTGAACCTCACCTAAATGGTGGTGGACAGGTCAGAGTTGAGAGAAGGGTAAATTTTTTTATCTCTCTACAGAGGTTAAGTGATTTTTAAGGAGGACAAAATGAAAGTCACCTTGTCGGTTATTAAAGCCGATATCGGAAGTATAGGCGGGCATATCAGACCGAGCCAGGCATTGGTTAACCGGGTGGAAGAGTATGTACGCGATAACCATAAAGAGCTCCTTGTTGATTTCAGGGTGAGTTTTACCGGTGATGATATCGCCATCTTGATGACCCATAAGCGGGGTGTTTTGAACGAGGAGGTCCATAAGTTAGCCTGGGATGCCTTTTTAGCCGGAACCAAGGTCGCCAGAGAGCAGGGACTCTACGGAGCCGGGCAAGATTTGTTAAAGGACTCTTTCTCCGGGAATGTAAAAGGAATGGGACCGGCGGTAGCCGAGATGGAGTTCGAGGAGCGTCCCAATGAGCCATTTCTCTTTTTTGCTGCCGACAAAACAGACCCGGGTGCATATAATCTCCCACTCTACTTAGGCTTTACCGACCCTATGTACTGCGCAGGGCTCCTGTTAAGTCCTAAGATGAGCAAAGGCTTCAAGTTCACCATCATGGATGTCGCCTATACCGAAGGGGATAAGATTATAGAGCTCAATGCTCCCGAGGATGCTTACGATATCGCTGCTCTGCTGAGAGATAACGAGCGGTATGTAGTGGAAACGATTCACTCTCGTGATACCGGGGAGATTGCGGCATCGATCAGTACCACTCGTCTGCATAATATTGCTGGCAAATACACGGGCAAGGACGACCCGGTGATGCTGGTCAGGGTACAGGGTGCTTTTCCGGCAACAGGTGAGATCCTTTCTGCCTATAGTGTGGCTCCCTATGTGGCTGGCTTCATGCGGGGTAGCCATATCGGTCCCTTGATGCCGGTAAAGAGCAACAGCCCCATATCATACTTCGATGGTCCCCCCATTGTCAGTGCTACTGCCTATTGCGTCCACGAGGGGAAGCTCACCGAAGCGGTGGATGCCTTTGACCATCCCTTCTGGGATTACATCAGGAACATCGCTTCGCAGAAAGCTCTGGACATCCGCGCTCAAGGTTTTTCCGGGGCGGCGATGCTCCCCTACTCAGAGCTCGAATACGGGGGAATAGTGGAGAAGCTCACCGTACTGGATAAGAAGTTCAAAGTCAGGGGTAAATAACTCAGCAACTGAAGTAAGGGGACTTATCTCCGCCGCTAAGGGGAAAATCTTTCCCAGAAAAGGCAGATTTTTGCCTTGACTTTGACCAGAATTTTTACTATTATGTAGAGCCTTGTCAATAGAGGAAAGGTCGCTCTTTCCTCAGGCTTTTTTCTCCCCGTAGGGGAGATGAGCTATGAATAAAATGCTGATATTTCGGGATACATAAACGGTATCAAACAACCAGGAGCAGACCTTTTTAATATTATGATGTAGAGAGAGGTTATTAATGCCTAAGATAGACCTCGATTTCAAAAAAAAGCTGACCCGGGTGGAGTATGCCGATTTCCTGACTTATTGCTATCAATGCGGTGCATGCGTAGGGGATTGCCCCAGCGCTAAGCTCTCCCCCGCCTTTAACCCCCGGGAGATTGTCTTGAGGGTCCTTCTCGGATTGGCTGAGCCTCTGTTGAAGAAGGACTCCATCATCTGGCAATGCACCACCTGCTATACCTGCCAGGAGGTGTGTCCTCAGGGGGTTCGTCCTATTGAGGTGATTACCGCGCTGAAAAACATAATCTCCGCTCAAGGTATGCTTCCCGACAGCATCTCTGCTTCGGTGGGCATCATCAAGGACACCGGGCGGGTGGTTCTGGTTTCAGATGTGATAAATAAAAGGCGCACGGAGCAAGGGCTGACAGAGCTTAAGCCAGTTCCTATGGATGAGCTGAAGAAGATTTTATAGCTTCATCCCTAAAACTCCTCGAGGTGAATTATGAAATACGCCTTTTTTCTCGGTTGTGTCATTCCTACTAAATACCCTCAATTTGAAGCGGTTGCCCGAAAGAGCCTCCCCAAGGTGGGCGTTGAGCTGGTAGATGTGGAGGGATTCTCCTGCTGCCCGGAGCCGTGGAATTTCAAGTCTTATAATATTATGGCCTGGCTTACCATCGCCGCTCGTAATCTGGCCATCGCAGAGGAGGCTGGTCTTGACATTCTCACCCTTTGCTCGGGCTGCTTTGCCACCCTGGCGGAAGCTCACCATATCCTTGAGGATAAACCCGAGCTGAAGGACGAAGTAAACAAGAGGCTGAGCAAGATAGGTAAGAAGTATAACGGCACCATTTCGGCAAAGCATGTGGTCCAGGTTCTCAGGGACGATGTAGGGGCGGAGCAGATTAAAAAGTCGGTAACGCATCCTCTGGAGAAAATAAGGGTGGGGGTTCATTACGGCTGTCATGTACTGAAGCCTAGTGAGACCCTCCGGGTGGATGACCCTGCTGACCCGCGGATACTGGAGACCATCATAAAGCCCCTTGGTGCTGAGGTAATACCCTACGCTGAGCGTCTCTCCTGCTGCACCGGTGCCTGCCAGGACGAGGAGATGGTCTTTAAGTTCCGCTACAACAAGCTGCAGTCCTTAGAAGAAGCACAAGTCGATTGTATAACCTTGGTATGCCCCGCTTGCTTCGAAGCCTTCGACCTGGGGCAGGTCATGCTCAACAGGAAGTTGGAGAAGAAGTTTAACATTCCTACTCTCTATTATGTCCAGCTTTTGGGGCTTGCCCAGGGTCTGAAAGGAGAAGAAGTGGGTATCACCAGGCACAAGGTGAGAAGCCCAGCCCTGTTAGAGAAACTCAATTAGTCAGTATAAAAATATACCCGATTATGAAAAACAGGGTGTTAGTTATCGGAGGGGGCATAGGCGGCATCCAGGCTTCCTTGGATTTAGCTGAAAAAGGGATTCCAGTCTGTCTGCTGGAGAGATCACCCAGCATCGGGGGGAGGATGGCTCAATTAGACAAGACCTTCCCCACCAATGACTGCTCTATCTGAATTCTCAGCCCCAAGCTTCTGGATGTCGGTCGACATCCCCTCATTCAACTATTCACTTACAGCGAGCTCCTTCGGGTAGATGGTGAAGCGGGAGCATTTCGGATTACCCTGAGGAGGAAACCTCGCTTTGTAGAAGAGGATAAGTGCATCGGGTGCGGGCTGTGTGCTGCCAAATGCCCCATCAAGGTCCCCAGCGAGTTTGAGATGGGGATGGGCATTCGCAAAGCCATATACATCCCCTTCTCCCAGGGCACACCTAATATCTATACCATTGATAAAGAACATTGCCCCAAGCTCATCAAGGACAAATGCGGTCTCTGCGAGAAGATTTGCCCCACAGGGGCGATTAATTACCAGCAAAAGGAGCAAGAGGTTCAGCTGGAGGTCGGTGCTATTGTGGTGGCAGTGGGGTTTGATTCCTTCTCCCCTCGTTCGTTAACCAACCTCGGTTTCGGCAGATATAAAGATGTGGTCACCTCCTTGCAATACGAGAGGCTTTCCAGCGCCTCCGGACCAACCGGAGGGCATATCGTACGACCCTCCAGTGGGGAGGAGGCGAAGAAGATAGCCTTTATCCACTGCGTCGGTTCCCGGGATGTCAAGCATCGGGAGTTCTGCTCCAGTGTGTGCTGTATGTATGCCACCAAAGAGGCGGTCATTGCCAAGTCCCACAATAAAGAAATTGATACCGCCGTCTTCTTTATGGATATGAGGTCATTTGGCAAGGAGTTCGACCAGTATATCCTCCGAGCCAAAAAAGATTACGGGGTCCGCTATATACGGTCAAAAGTCTCCTCGGTTAATCAGCCGAATACTTCCGACAGGCTGACCCTTCGCTATTCCACCGAGGAGGGACCGCCCCAGGAAGAGGAGTTCGACCTGGTGGTCTTGGCTGGCGGATTACATAAACAAACAGGCTCTTCCGA
>JAOUOQ010000164.1 GCA_029880275.1 Candidatus Aminicenantota bacterium
GAAAGAGAGAGCCGCGGTAATCCCCCCTGAAAAATTCTATAATAAACCTCGTTATTGAGTATAATAAAATATAAGACCAGAAGAGCTCACCCTCAAAGCTCTTTTTCCGCCGGAGAAGAATGAGCACGGCAAGCAAGGCAAAGCCAGCCAGGGAGTGGTAGAGCTGGGTCGGATGCAGAGATATGTCCAAAGGCACTCCCACCCGCTGATGGGCATAAGGGTCGGTGAAAACAACCCCAACAAAGGAGGTTGTCGGCTTGCCATAGCAACACCCTGTGGAAAAGCAAGCCCATCTGCCAATCCCCTGTCCCAGAGCGATATAAGGGGCTAAGATATCCGACACTTTCCACACCGGCAAGCCCCATCTTCGCAAGCTCCATATCCCCATCAGTATAGCCGCAAGCAATCCCCCGTAGAAGACTCCCCCGAGGCGGAGGCTGATGAGGAGTTCCCTTGGATACTCGAGATAGTAATCTATATTTACCAGTATGAGCAAAACTTTGGCGCCTACCAGGGCGGATATTACTATCACCAAACTCAGGTCGAGTATTCTGGCGGGGGGAATGCCCTCCTTTTTAGCCCGCCTCATGGCAAGCAGGATGCCGATGATGAAAGCTGCAACTAAGATAACCCCGTAGGTATGCTGGGTGTAAGGTCCTATGTTAAACAAGCGTGGGTACATATCTTTTCTTCTTTAAGGTGCGTCTGTGGCTTTACCTTCTGCTTGGGGCTTGAAGGTGGTGATGATGAGTATGGCCACGCCCGTGCATATGGCAACATCGGCGATGTTAAAGGATGGCCAGTGGAGGCGGTTCCAATGAAGGTCAATAAAATCTATCACGAAGCCCAATCTCAGCCGGTCGGCGAAATTGCCCACCGCTCCGCCGAAAATAAGGGAGAGACCGAAGCGCGCCCATTTCTCCTTCAGAGGTAATTTTATGGAAAAATAAATTATGATAATAAGAGCTATGATTGACAGAGATGAAAATATCAACGGCTTCAGTGGTGAAGCCGAGGTGGCGAAGATGCCAAAAGCCCCACCTCGATTCTCCACATAGGTTATGTTCAGAAGGTGAGGGATGACCTCTATCTGGCGGTGGCGTTCTACATAACTATGGATCAGATACTTGCTTCCCTGATCCAACAGCAGTATTAAAGCCACAAAAAGACCCCAGAGAACTTTTTCCTTGCGCTTACTCATTAAAATATCAGAGGTGGGGCAAAATTTCCTTCACCACTCCCACGCAGCGGCGGCAGAGGGTAGGAAATTCCCGGTTATCACTCACCGATGGCGAATAGTTCCAGCACCGCTCACACTTTTCCCACTCAGCCTTGTTCACTCTGATGCGCAATCCCTCTATCTCGGTGGAGTGGTAGAGCTCACCCCCTTCTCCCTCGCCGAGCTCCACGGCGGAAACGATAAGTATCTCGGGGAGCTTTATGAGATATTGGTCGATTAAGCCTTTCCACCCCTCGGGAAGGGATAGGGTGACCCTGGCATCCAGAGAGTGCCCAATAAGCTTTTTATTACGAGCTATTTCCAGAGCTTTGTATACCTCCTGGCGGAGGGCTATCAGGCGCTCCCAGCGAGTGATGAGCTCCTGGTCAATGCTCTCCAGCTGGGGCTCGGGGAAGGTCGTCAGGTGAACACTCTCGGGCTTTTCTGCTCCGGAGGGAATGAACTGCCAGACTTCCTCGGCAGTGAAGGAGAGGATGGGAGCCATAAGCCGGGCTAATCCATCAATTATCAGATAGAGAACAGTCTGGGCTGAGCGGCGTCCAGGGGAGTCGGGGGCGAAGGTGTAGAGTCTGTCTTTAAGGATATCGAGATAGAAGGCGCTCATTTCCACCGCCGAGAAATTGTTAATGGAGTGATAGACGGTATGGTATTCGTAAGAGTCATAAGCCTTGATAATCCTGTCGGTGAGCTGATAGAAGTGGAACAGTGCCCAGCGGTCAAGCTCGCTCAGCTCTTCCACAGGGAGAAGGTGGGACCGGGGGTCGAAGTCGTAAAGGTTGCCCAGGATGAATCGACAGGTGTTTCGTATCTTGCGATACGATTCGGCAATGCGGGCTATAATCTCGTGGGATATGCGCATATCCTCGCGGTAGTCCATCATAGAGACCCATAGCCTCAGGATTTCAGCCCCATACTGGTTAATAATCTCATCGGGTTCAATGTAGTTTCCCAGGGACTTGGACATCTTTTTCCCCTCACCGTCGACGAAGAACCCGTGGGTTATCACTGTTCGGTAGGGAGCTTGGCCGCGGGACTGCACCGCCACGAGGAGGGAACTCTGGAACCAGCCCCGATACTGGTCGCTCCCCTCCAGATAGATGTCGCAGGGCCAGGGGAGGTCGGGTCGATGCCCCAGCACCGCTTCGTGGCTGACACCCGATTCAAACCAGACATCGATAATGTCTTTCTCTTTAGAGAATGAGGTTCCCCCGCAGTCAGGGCAGCTGGTGCCGGGTGGGAGGAGTGCGTGGGCTTCTTTGATGAACCAGGCGTTGGAACCTTCCCGGGCGAAGATGTCCGCTACCCAGTTGGTTACCTTGCTGTCCATTAAAGGCTGTTGGCACTTCTGGCAGTAGAAAATAGTAATGGGCACCCCCCATACACGCTGTCTTGAGATGCACCAGTCGGGTCGGTTGGCTACCATGCTGGCAATCCGCTCCTCGCCCCATACAGGGTGCCATCTGGCTTTCTTGATTTCTTGGAGAGCCTTCTCGCGAAGTTGATTGGTCTCCAGAGAGATAAACCACTGGGCGGTAGCCCTGAAGATGACCGGGTTCTTGCAGCGCCAGCAGTGCGGGTAGGAGTGGGCAACTGTTTGTCGGGACAATAGCACCCCCAGGCGCTGCATAAGGTCGCAGATGGGTTCGTTGGCTTCGAAGACACCCATTCCGGCAAAATGCTCCACCTCGTCGATGAACCTTCCGTCATCTCCTACCGGGTTATAAACCTCCAGTCCATATTTGCCCGATACCAGGAAGTCCTCCAGCCCATGCCCCGGGGCGGTATGGACACAGCCAGTCCCCTGCTCAAGGGTAACATGGTCTGCTAATATTATCAGCGAATCTCGCCGGATAAAGGGATGCCGGCAGTGGAGTCCTTCCAGAAGGTTTCCCTTGAAAGTCTCCAGTATCTTGTAATCTTTCCACTGGCATTTGGCGGCGGTTTCCTCCAGCAGTCCTCGGGCTACAATGAAAACATCTTCACCCATCTCCACCGCTACATAGCTCAGGGCGGGATTCAGGGCTATTGCCAGGTTAGCAGGAAGGGTCCAGGGAGTGGTGGTCCATATCAGCAGATATATCCGCTTGCCCGTCAGGGAGGGGAGCTTTTGCCTGATGTCCGATTTCAGAGCGAAGGCAACATAGATGGAAGGGGATTCATGTTCCATATACTCCACCTCTGCCTCTGCCAGGGCGGTGCGGCAGTGGATGCACCAATGAACCGGCTTGTACCCCCTATACACATTCCCCTTTTCCAAGAATTTTCCAAATTGCTTTACAATGGTAGCTTCGTAGGAAGGGTGGAGGGTCAGATAGGGCTTCTCCCATTCGCCCAATACTCCCAATCGTTTGAATTCATCCCGCTGGATGGCGGCATATTTTTCGCCAAACTGACGGCATTTTTCCCTGATCTCCACCGTGGTCATATCCTTTTTCTTAGCTCCGAGGATTTTGTCCACCTGGTGCTCGATAGGTAACCCATGGCAGTCCCATCCCGGGAGGTAGGGGGAGTTGTATCCCATCATGGTCTTTGATTTCACCACAAAGTCCTTCAGTATCTTGTTGAGGGCGGTTCCCAGGTGGATTCTTCCATTGGCATAAGGCGGTCCATCATGGAGGACACAGGATTTCCCCTCCTGCCGCAGCTGTCTTATCTTCTGGTAGAGCTTTCCCTTGTCCCATTGCTCAATGAATTGCGGCTCCCGCTGGGGGAGGTCCGCCTTCATCTTAAAGTCGGTCCTGGGCAGATTGAGGGTGGAACGGATGTCCATTTGCTTAGCCATTTTTCTCTCTCTTTAAGGGCCACCTTGCTTGCCAGAATAAGTAAAATCCCTTAATAGATTCAATAATTTATCATTTTGCATAAGGTTTTGTCAAGGGGAAAATCCCTTTTCCTTAGCATAAACCGAGCTGCAAGGATGGTCGCTCTTGGGGAGATGGCAGAGCTCCCCCGGCATGAGATTGACAAAGGAGCCAGGTGTGTTAAAATTTAAAAAAGGAGAACATTGAGTGGCTTACAGCGACTCTTTTCGACCATCCATTAAGCGTGATAGGAGAAAGCTTGTCTTTGCGCTGATTATCACCGCCTCAGTGATGGTAGCCGAGGCGATAGGAGGGTGGCTGTCTCACAGCCTGGCGCTTCTGTCCGATGCCGGACATATGCTGATAGATGTTATGGCTCTATCCCTTGCCTGGTTCGCCTTTCGG
>JAOUOQ010000165.1 GCA_029880275.1 Candidatus Aminicenantota bacterium
ATCACCCGATGGGAGAAAATCGGAAGGACCAGGCTTTTTATATCGTCGGGGATGCAATAATCCCTGCCCTCGATGAGCGCCAGAGCATGGGCAGCGCGCTGGAGAAATATAGCTCCTCTGGGACTTACTCCCAGACCAAGAAACTCGGATTTTCTGGTTTCAACCACCAGCGCCATCAGATAATCAATCAGCGACTGATTCATCTTCACCTCTTCCACCTCCCGCTGCAGCTCCAGCACCTCATCCGCCGTCAGCGCGGACTTCAGATTCTCCAGTGTGACCGCGCTATCCTCTCCCTGCAGAATCTTCTTCTCCCAGGAAACAGACGGATAGCCCATTCTTATCCTCATTATGAAGCGGTCAAGCTGGGATTCGGGCAAGGGGTAGGTACCATAATATTCGGTCGGGTTCTGGGTTGCCAGCACCAGAAAGGGGCGGGGCAAAGGGATGGTCTTTCCTTCCAGGGAGACCTGAAATTCGTTCATCGCCTCCAGAAGCGAGCTCTGGGTCTTGGGGGTGGCACGATTTATCTCATCAGCCAGAACTATGTTGGAAAAAATAGGTCCTTGTTTGAAAACAAACTCCCTCTCCTCGGGGTCGTATATGGATACTCCCAGAATATCCGAAGGAAGTAGATCGCTGGTGAACTGTATGCGACGGAAGCTGCAATCCAGCGAGCGAGCCAGGCTCTGTGCCAGGGTGGTTTTGCCCACTCCGGGGACATCCTCAATCAGCAGATGCCCCTTAGCCAGCAGAGCAACGATGGCTAATTTCACCACCTCGGATTTGCCCTTGATGACTTTCTCCACATTAGCCTGCAGCCGTTGAACTTTTTCCCTGGTATCCATCTTGCCCCCTCAATTTCTTCCAGACAAACTTAAAATTTGCTCCCTTCTCCACACTCAAAAAAGTAAACAGAAAACAAAACCCCACCGCTGCGCAGATTTTATTTTTAAGTTATATTATCCCATTCAGGAAGGATTTTCAAGCCTTTCCCTGCTTCTCAATATTCTGAGAGAGCGGAGGATAGGGTGAAGATGAGCAAACTGAGCTTTAGAGAAATATTCCTCTTTTCAAGGCTTCCCCGAACTTGCCCTGGCAAACTGTATGGAAGGGACAACTAAAATTTCAGGGTCAGGCTCAGAGCTATTACATGGGATGTCATATCGTATTGGCCTGATAGGAATTTGTTAGATACTTGCCGGTCTTTATATGAAATCATCATATAGGAGACGTCAATGTTCATCTGCTCTCGTATAAAGCCCACCCCTGCGCAATAAGCCTGATGGTAGGCAGAATAGAAGAAGGGGTCGAGGGTCTCATTGGGGACCGGAGAGCCCTCATTGATATATCCCCCCCGCACCCTTATCTTTTCAGTAGCCTCAAACTCAATACCGAGCCTCAAGGCAAAGGCGTTCTTCCACTTGCGGTCTATAATCTCATCGTTTACCTCACTGGTAGGCTGAGAAAGATCGAGCACCAGCTTATCAAAGCTGCTCCAACCTGTCCATTGAAGGTCAGCTTCAAGGAAACATCTGTCGATGGCGGTGGTGGACACCCCGATAGTGAGAGAATGGGGAAGTGAAAGGTCTAAAGAGCCCGACTGGTCGGGATAGAGACTTTGCAGTAAATTATCCACCTCCTCCCCGTAGCCAGTATTGGGGATGCCATAGTTAACATTTCCTGAGGCGTTGATCTGAAGGGGACTGCGGTAAGAAACCCCGATGTTCCAGTAATCATCAATAGCGTAAAGTGCGCCCATAGTAAAGCCCATTCCGAAATCGTGGGCATCCAATGCGAAATCCCCTTCTGGCAAAGAAGGAAGTTCCAGGCGTGCGGCTACAGGAGAAAGGTCAATTCCCTTTTCCCAATATACATTGGAGTAATAGAGGTTCAAGCCGAAGCCTACCGAGAGCCGTGGAGAGGCTTGATAAGCTAACACTGGATTTAAGCAATAGGTGATGATCTCCGAATGGCGAGAGATGAACCTGCCGGTAAAATCCGGAGTCCATTCTGTCCTCAACATAAAGGATGTGTAAAAACCAACGCCAGCCGATAAGTTATCGTTAATCCTCCTGGCATAGTAGATATTTAACGGATATTGGGTGAAGCCCCTCGCTTCCTCAACGCTCCCTCCCGGAGGGGTGAAACTGAGCTTAGGATTGATGAGAGTAGCCCCGATGGAAAAGGAGTCTCCGGTCAGCCAGCTTATCCCCGCTGGATTGTAGAAAATCGCTATAGGGCTATCTGCCCGGGCAACAAAGGCGCCACCAAAGGCAGAGGCTAATGCCCCCTGGTACCAGATGCTAAAAGCCGAAGCGAAGAGAAAACCTCTACCTATGCATAGGAACAAAACCGTCGTTAAGATGATTACGATAACCCTCTTCATCTCTCCCCCCTTTTTAATGAACTTTTTATTGACAGGAAAAAACCCTTCCTCAAGTTTCTTAAAATCTATCCTAAAGAGAAGCAAAAAGCAAGAATTTTTTATACCCCAGAAACACATTTTTGCGGTTAAGCCTGAGGCAAACTGACAGAAATCTTCTTGACTTATCTGATTAGCTATGTTAATTTTATTTGTCAAAATTAACTAACTGGCATAAACAGGGAATGTCCACTTCTTATAACTCACTTCCTATGGGGAAAGGATTAATTAAGATATTAGCTTCAATAAAAAGCCATAATTATTTCTAAAAGGTAACCTAAGGAGGAGCAAAGATGTATGGAAAAGTGAAAGACAGCCTCAAAGCAGAGTTGGAGAACATCCGCAACGCCGGGCTTTATAAGGATGAGAGGGTCATACTCTCGCCCCAGGGGGCAGAGATAAAGGTGAAAGACGGCGAGGTAATCAACTTCTGCGCCAACAATTACCTGGGGCTCTCCAATCATCCCCGTCTGGTGGAAGCAGCCAAACGGGGACTGGAGAAATACGGCTACGGTATGTCCTCGGTGCGGTTCATCTGCGGAACCCAGGACATCCACAAGGAGCTTGAGCACCAGATATCCACCTTCCTGGGAAACGACGACACCATCCTCTACTCCTCGTGCTTCGATGCCAACGGAGGGCTATTTGAAACCCTGCTCGATGCCGAATGCGCCATCATCAGCGACCAGCTCAATCACGCCAGCATTATAGATGGCATCCGCCTCTGCAAAGCCGAGCGCCGCAGGTTCAAGCACGCCGATATGGAAGACCTGGAAAGCCAGCTCAAGGATGCCCAGAACTACAAGCTGCGCCTTATTGCCACCGATGGGGTTTTCAGCATGGATGGCGACATCGCCAAGCTTGACGAAATCTGCGACCTGGCCGACAAGTACGATGCTCTGGTGATGATTGATGATTCCCACGCCACTGGCTTCATGGGGAAGACCGGCAAGGGCTCTTTTGAGCATCGCGGGGCAGAAGGAAGAATTGACATAAACACCAGTACCCTGGGCAAGGCTATGGGCGGAGCTTCTGGAGGATTCACCTCTGGACGGAAGGAAATCATAGACATTCTGCGTCAGCGCTCCCGACCCTACCTATTCTCCAACACCCTGGCCCCCGCCATCGTTTACACCGCCATTGAGGCGGTCAAGATGCTCAAAGAGACCACCGAACTGCGTGACCGTCTGGAGAAGAACACAGCCTACTTCCGCAAGGAGCTGACAGCCATCGGGTTCCAGATTAGAGAGGGTGTCCATCCTATCATTCCCATCATGCTGGGCGAGGCCAAGCTGGCGGGGGATATGGCTCGCGACATGCTGGACGAAGGGATATATGTCATCGGGTTCAGCTATCCTGTGGTTCCTCGTGGGGAGGCACGGATAAGGGTGCAGATCTCCGCCGCCCACACCAAGGAGCATCTGGACCGGGCTCTCAAAGCTTTTGCCAAAGTGGGGAAAAAATACGGCGTCGTCCAGTAAGAGGGCAGCTTTTGTAATAGGATGGCAAATATAATCGCCCGGAGGTTTATCATCTCGGGGAGGGTGCAAGGGGTATTCTTCCGATGGTTCGCTAAAGAGATAGCCGACAGGCTTGGCTTAAAGGGTTGGGTCCGCAACCTTCCCAATGGCAAAGTGGAGGTATGGGCGGAGGGGAAGGAGGATAAAATAAGGGAGCTTCGCTCCCACCTCCAGCAGGGACCGCCCGAAGCTTATGTCACCTCGGTGCAGGAGAAAGAAGAAGAACCGCGCCGCACCTATACCGATTTCTCCATCAGCCACTTCTATCGCTAAATACAGGACCGGTGCAAATCCGTATTCGAAATGGGGTCAGGTTTTCAGCAGGGCTATTAAATGGAATTTCCCTTGTTTGATTCCACCTTACTCGCTCCTTTGGCAAGCTTGACTTAGGTGAGCTAAGCCTGTACAATTTTGGAGGTTTGTTTATAAAGAGGTATGTTTTTAGAGCAGGCGCTCAATAACTCGTTTAAACCGCCATTACTAATAGCT
>JAOUOQ010000166.1 GCA_029880275.1 Candidatus Aminicenantota bacterium
ATCAGGTATGAAATGCCCACTCAATCAGGACAGCTTATCAGCTGCTCATCGGCAGCAAAAAGGGCTTCCACAAACTCCGGGGGGGAGAACTCCAGCAGGTCATTCAGCCCCTCCCCTACCCCAACATACTTAATGGGAAGCCGAAAACGCCTGGCGATAGCTATGACTACCCCTCCTTTGGCTGTTCCGTCGAGCTTCGCCAGAACAATACCCGTAATCCCGGAAGATTTCAGAAACTCCTCAGCCTGGGAAATACCATTCTGCCCGGTCATAGCATCAAGCACAAGGAGAACCTCCTGGGGAGCGCCGGTAACTTCTCGACCTATAATCCGCCTTATCTTCTCCAGTTCATTCATCAGATTTCGCTTGGTGTGGAGCCTTCCCGCTGTATCAATGATAAGAAAGTCCATCCCCCGGGCTATGGATGCTCTTATGGCATCAAAGACCACCGCGGCTGGGTCGGACCCGGACTTCCCCTTCACCACCTCTACCCCTACCCGCTCAGCCCATATCTCCAGCTGCTCGATTGCGGCCGCTCGGAAGGTATCGGCGGCACAAAGCAAAACCTTCTTTCCCTCCTCTTTCAGCTGGTATGCCATCTTAGCGATGGTGGTGGTCTTGCCGCTCCCATTCACTCCCACCACGAGAACCACCTGCAATGCATCGGAAGGAAGCTGAGTGACTGCCTCTCCCCCCACCTGCAGGAGGGATAATATGTGAGCTTTGACATGCTCCTTCAGCGCAGAGCCAGAAATCGAAGGCTCTTTAATTATCTTTTCCTGCAGGGAATCAATAATCTCCTGAGTAGTGGCTACTCCCACATCAGCTTCAATTAAAATCTCCTCCAGCTCCTCAAGTGCAGCTTCCTGGAAGTCTCTCCTTCCTTTAAACAGCCTCTCCAATGGAAGGGTAAGGCTCTGCTGAGTCTTGAGCAGTCCCCTACGGAGCCGCTGGAACCTTTTCCTGTCTTCCTGTGGTTGAAGTTTCATTTCACCCGTTTCTCTATTAATTTGAGGAACTCCTCAGCCTTGGCGCTCCAGGGGGTGTCGGGGGCGAGGGATATAACCTCATAAAAATAATATTTCGCTTGGCTATAATTCTGCTGCTTGAAATAGACCATTGCCAGATTGTAATTGGCTTCGATCATTTTCGGCTCAAGCTTAAGAGCCTCTTGATACTCTTTCTCCGCTTCCTCTAACTTCCCCATCAGCTCGTAGGAAAAGCCAAGTCTTTCGTGAACTTTGGGCAGTTTAGGATTGGACTCCAGGGCTTTCTGAAAGAAGAACGCTGCCTCTTCATATTTTTTCTCTGTCAGGGAGAGCTTCCCGAGGTTAAAATAGGCGACCTCCGGGGTAGCATAGCCCTTAGCTCTGATAACCTCCTGGAATTCCCTCCTCGCTCTCTCTGTATCACCCATTTCGCTATAGACCAGTCCGAGGTTGTTGTAGACATCGGTGAAATTCGGGTTAAGCTGCAAAGCCCGGTTAAAAGCTTGAATGGCGGCGTTATACTGCTCGTCAAAGAAGTAAGCCAGCCCTAAATAATTGTAGGAGACAGGGTTCAAAGGGTCGAGGGCAATTGCTTTCTGAAACTCCTCGATAGCCTGTTTAATCCTTCCAGCCTTGAGGTGGGCATCGCCCAACCTATAGTGTTCATAGGGGCTGTCTGATTGTTCGGGTGATGGAGTGCTGGAGGCACAGCCACTAAAGAGAAAGAACAAAGCCACCAGCCCAACTGAGCACCCTGTATAGAGAAGAGACCTACTCATTTCTTCTCCCCCTTTTTCTTAAAGTCGACCACAATCTCTTCTTTCTCATACGCTCTTAGCAGAGCCGCCACCACGCGAGCATCGTATTTTACATCTATCCAATCAAACAGATATTTAATTACCCTTTCGGGGTCCATGGAATCCTGATAGGGTCGCTCCGAGGTCATAGCATCAAAGGTATCCGCCACGGTTATAATGCGAGCCATAATGGGTATACTACCACCTTTTAAGCCCTGTGGATAGCCACTCCCATCCAACCTCTCATGATGGTAGAGCATCCCTGGAATCATGTCCTTCAGCTGCTCCACCGGAGACATGATATAGGCTCCTTTCAGCGGGTGTTGTTTCATCAACTCGTACTCTTCAGGGGAAAGGTTCCCGGGTCGCCTCAATATCTCGTCATTGATACCTATCTTGCCCACATCGTGGAGGGCAGCTGCTACCTGTACTTTATAGACTTCCTCCTCCGTCATGCCGAGATTCCGGGCAATGGCAATACTGTATTCGGTCACTTTGTCCGAATGACCGCGGGTATAAGGGTCCTTCTCATCTATCGCGGCGGAAATCATCTTGATGGAGCCGATAAATAGCTCACGGTTTAGCTTGGCGGCGTTGGTTATTTTCTGAATATACTGATGAATCTCTTCGGTCATAAAATTGAAGGTCTCAGCCAGTTGACCGATCTCATTTTTTGCCTTGATCTCCAACACTGGTGAAAACCCTTCTTTGGCAAAAGAATGGGTGGCTTTGGCAAGTTTTTGAATGGGGTCGCTTATTCTTCGGGCAAAGATTATCCCCACAATAATCACCAGTCCGCAGACAATAAGCCCCCAGAAGAGAGTCTGCCTTATCATGATAATGACCGAATAAAAAGCGAGTCGCTCTTCCACCTGGATAAATACTCCCCAGCCCACATTAGCTATGGGAACATAGGTTCCCACCATATCTCTGCTCGTATTTTGAGTGGGAAGCTTGAAAGAGATGGTTCCGCTGGTTTTACCCTTTGCCTTGAAAAATTCTTGCACTAGCTTTACCGAGGACATATTCTCTTGAGCTAACCCCCTGTTGGGGTCGGAATGAGCAAACAGGTAGCCCCGGTCGTCAGCCGCGTAAATAGTATATCCCGAAACCCTCCTTTCGGTAATAAGCCTTTGGATGGGGGAGAGGCTGATAACCGCAGAAACTACTCCCATAATATCTTTCTGGGGAACTAAAGGGTAGGAGAAGACCACCACAGTCTCCTGAAGCTCCGCCAGGGTGCGGGGACGGGAGAGATACTCTTTCCCCCGCCGAGCAGACTCAAACCCTTGTAGCAAATAATCATCTATTATCTCATCGCTGAAAGTATAACCGGCTTGAATCCCTTTGCCTGTATCATCCAGCAAAAATATCTTCCTTAAATGGGCATACTTGGTAACATAGCCCTCTAAAATTTCATAGGAATCCCTCCCCGTCATGGAGGAAGTCTGTCCCCCTCTTTGCAAAGAAGTTTCTAAGGCCAGGGTGACATTTCTGACTTGCTCTATGAATCTCTCCAGAAAGATGGAGATCTCACTGGCAAGAGATGCGGCAATATTCTGCTGGAGAATCTTCTGATTGGTCTCCAAAACATCCCGGTTTATTTGTATCAGCATCCAGTCGGATATGAGCAAAGGCACCAAGCCCACCAGAAAGAGGATCAGGAGCAGAGAATATAGTATCTTCCTCCGTTTCTTAAGCTTAGCCATCTCTCCTACCTACCTTGATGGTATCAAAAAGGGAACTCTTAGTCAACTAATATCACTGCTTCTACTGTTCAATGGGCGAGGTAAATCTTTCTTTTTAGCTTCTATTCCTCCTTGAGCTCCCGTTGCATCAACTCGGTCAAGGCTTGCCGGGGGTCTTTGTCCTCATACAGAATGGCGTAAACCTGGGCTGTGATGGGAAGCTCAACATTCAGCTTCTCCCCAAGCTGGGCGACCGCCCGGGATGTATGGACCCCCTCGGCAACCATGTGCATTCCTTTGGTTATGGAGGCGAGCTTTTCCCCCTTGCCCAGCCTCTCTCCTACTTTTCTGTTGCGGCTCAAAGCACCGGTGCAAGTGAGCACAAGGTCTCCAATTCCTGCCAATCCGGCTAAGGTTTCTGGTCTCCCGCCCAGAGCCTGCGTCAGCCGCATCATCTCCGCCAAGCCCCGGGTGATTAAGGCGGCGAGGGTATTATGCCCATAGCCGAGTCCGGTCACTATACCGCTAGCAATGGCAATGATGTTTTTCACCGCCCCGGCTAACTCCAACCCAATGATATCGTTATTGGTGTAAAAGCGAAAATAAGGGGAGGAAAAGCCCTGCTGAATCATCCTGGCAAGAGAGGCCTCCTCCGAGGCTACTACCACCGCGGTTGGTATCTCGCTGGCTACCTCTCTGGCGAAAGTCGGTCCAGAGAGAACCGCTATCTGTGGGTAAAATCTTTCTCCGATGACGCTCCTGATCACCTGGGACATCCTCATTAAGGTTTCCTCTTCTATGCCTTTTGTAGCACTGATAAAGACCAGAGCCTTATGGAGATGGGGGAGCATTTGCTGATAGACTGAGCGACACACATGGGAGGGAACAGCTGAGAGGAGCACTTCAGCTCCCTCTATTGTCTCCCTGAAGGAGCTGCT
>JAOUOQ010000167.1 GCA_029880275.1 Candidatus Aminicenantota bacterium
TTTTTCATCAATCCACTTTGAAGCTGAGGTGAGAGATGCGCTGGGGGTCGTTGATCCCTAAACCTTTGCGAGCAGTCGCCGCTATATGGTGCGCCCTTTCCCCTATAGGGGGATAATCCAGGACTTTCCGGTTGGCTTCAATGAGTTGCCAGCAGACCTGGTCAATAGCAACGGGGTCGGTCCCTAGAAAGGTACGCCCCGAGGGATAGGTGTTCCCCTGATTGGCATCAGGACCGCCGTTCCACACCGCCCATAGCCCGTCGAGGATGTGAAGCACGGTCTTTTTCCTGACAATAGGATGCGCATGGACATCGGCGATTATCGGTGCGCCATAGTAGGGAGCGGGATGAAAGCGGGCGGTGTTGTGAACCACTCCAAAGCCGAGGTTTTTAAGACACAGGGTAACCCCGGCGGTTCCATGGTCTTTTAATACCGGCAGGTTGATCAGCTTGGTGACCTTCTGGCTCATTATCTCGGCAAAATGGGAGCGTGTGCTTGGCTTGCGGACTAGCCGGAGGGGGCTGCGGCTGACGATATCCGATTCAATATACGCCTCGGGGTCGTAGCCGTTCATATCCTCCTGTCCCACTCTGGTTACCTCGGGTCCGTAATATTTCACCCCGGCTGAGTTGCGATTGACCTGGTAGCCGCACCTGGTCATAAGCCACTGCCTTCGGTCCCAGACGATGATATTGTCATCCTTTACCCCCGCCATCCTCACCCCCCGGATGATTTCGTCCAAAATCTCCGGTCGGCTATAGCACAAGGGACCACCGGCGCAGTTCAATTTGATACCCACCACATCATCGGAGGATATGAACATCTTCCAGGCTTCAGCTAAAGAGGTTTTCCCGGTGAGCTCTGCCATCCCCTTTTCCATCATCTCTCGCAGCAACTGGATGTCTACCTGGTGGTGCTCTTTAACTACTTCAGGACTAATGACCTCCACCACCCTGCCGGGGAAGGGTCCGGGTATGGCATCTTGAGACAGAGTGTTTTGGGGCAGTGCAGCGAACAAATCGCCCATACTCAGAGCAGCGCTCGCCCCAATGGCTCCCAGAGCGGCGGTTTTCATAAAATCTCGTCGGTCTATCAGGTTTTCCGCATGGCAGTTCTCCTGCGGCTCCAGCCATCTATCCTTTGACGAGAAGCAGAGGGGGCAGGAATCCTCTTCCTTATGAAGCTTACTCTTTTTCATTCTTCCTCCCTTTTCACAGTAGCGTGCAGTTATGAAGGGGATATTTCCCACTTTCAAGGTCATCTTCTTTCGCTTGCCTTGAGAAAACAAATATAGCATAATAACAATATATGATAAAGTTTTTTCTATAGTGATGAGATTTTGGTCTTACCTTCAAGAGTTGGGAACTTTTCAGTAGCCTATAGCGTAATTAATAGTGAAAGATTAAATGGGGTTTAATTATAGTGGGAGGTGACCGGAATGGTGATGGTAAAAAGAAAATTAGCTGATTTAATGATTGGTTCCATATTGTTGATTATGGGAGTTTTGTTCCTCCTCAATAATCTGGATGTGGTTTATCTGGAGCACAGTCTCTTCTGGTCCCCCTTCTTTGTTGTGCTGAGTCTCCTTTTCTTTCTCTATTATTGGAGGGAAAGAGGGAACTGGTGGGCGGTAATCCCCGGGGTTATCCTGCTGGCTCTGGCGGCTATCATATTTTTCGATTATCTTCGTATTTTTGACGGAGGTATATATGGGAGCATCTTCCTGTGGGGGATGGCGATTGCCTTTCTGCTTGTTTATCTGGTAGATAGAAAGAGGTGGTGGGCTCTAATCCCATTCTGGGTATCGCTGATACTGGGGGCAACCGCATTTCTGGAGACAAGGCATGGATGGCCTTGCGGATTGGGGAGCGCCATTTTCCTGGCAGGTATGGGTTTAGGATTTCTGGGAGTCTTCCTGCTGAGCCGCAAGCAGTGGTGGGCATTGTTCCCTTGCTTAATATTCATCGCCCTGAGCGGGGTGGTGCTGACGACGGTAACCTACTCTCTCGCTGGAGCGTTAGGGGGAACGGTCTTCCTCTGGGGGGCTGGGCTGGCATTCCTCCTCCTCTACTGGCGCGACAAAAATAACTGGTGGGCCATCATTCCGGGAGGGACGCTATTAGTGGTGGGCGTTTATCCGCTAATGGCGGGCTTACACTGGCATGGGGATGGTATCAAGGGCTTCTGGTTCTTTTTCGGGATGGGATTGGTCTTCGGCTCTCTCTACCTGATTCGAGACGAGAAAAACCGTCTCCAGTGGGCTAAGTTCCCCTTCCTTGCTCTGACCGCTTTTTCCGTGTTTATTCTGCTGGCTAGTTATTATGATTTGCTCGGCAGAGTTGGTTTCCCTGCCCTCTTGTTCTTAATCGGTATTTATATGATTTATAGATGGGCAGTGGGGAAAAGAGCAGTTAATCAGGAGTGACCCATATTCTCCTATAAGTCCTCTTCTCAACAGCGGTGAGTTTTCTCCTTATGGTTAATAAACTCATCTCTTCCGGCAATTTCATATTGTCCGGGATGGTTGAGGTTCTCCTCTCTTTGTAGTATACTTCATTAATAGCTGCCAGAAAAAAATAAATGTATCTTACCGACAGGATAATTGTTCTCAGTCTGCTTATTGCTTCGCTGCTTGGTTACTTTTGCTGTTCCCCGCGGGGTGAGGAGGCTGGCTATCGGTTGATGAAGGTGATTGACGGGGATACCGTTCAGCTCCGCACACCCGTTGGCGAGGTGATTATGGTGCGGTACATCGGGATAGATTGCCCGGAGAGGGGGGAGCCTTTTTATTACTTTGCCCTCAAAACCAACCGCAATCTATTGAAAGGAAAGAGGATAATCCTCAAATTTGACGAAAAATTACACGACACCTACGGGAGATGGCTGGCCTATGTTTATGCCGATGAGATGATGGTCAATGCCGAGCTCGTGAGGCTGGGATGCGCGCGCCTTTACCTTGACAGCGAAAACGAAAAACATCTCTCCCTGTTCAAAAAAATGCTGGAAGAGGCACAGCGTCATCATCGGGGTCTGTGGGAAAGGTGATGACCAAAGGGATTGCGGGATTAGTTTTCCTCATCACTTCTGTCGCCTATTGCAGCGCGGAGGCGGTTTTTCTGCGTCAGTTGAGACGGAGCAGACCCAGACCATACAAAAAAGGGGGCAACAACCTTCTTATCCTTTATCTCACCCTGGGGCTGGTAGCCGGGGTGAGTATTGGCTCCTTTTATGGCGATTTTCTGCTCTTTCAGCGAGGGTGGGCTGTTCTGGGAATAGCTGGATGGGTTTTGCTTTACAGCGGATTAATTCTGCGTCTGGTTTCCATCGGCACTTTGAGGAGGCACTACACCCATTCCATTGCCATTCTCGAAGGGCATCGGTTGATAAAGGAGGGGATTTACCGCTATATCAGGCATCCGGGCTACCTCTCTCTCCTGCTCGTTTTCTTGGGGATTCCGTTAGCTTTCGGCAGCTGGGTGGGTCTGATAATCTATGGGGGGCTGGCCATTCCCCTCATCATCCACCGCATTCGACTGGAGGAGAGGTTATTGGAGGAACATTTCAGGGAGGAGTACGCCACTTACAAGGAAAAGACCCCCTGTTTGTTCCCCTTTCTCCATTAAGGAGAAATAATCCTATTCCTCTCTTCTTTTAGACCTCTTTATGCTGATAATATAGATAGCTCCCCCGATGATAACCCCGGCGGCTATGACTATGTCGATGATACTGAGATAAGAGCGAAGCGTATCGGCGAAGCTTGTTACCCGCGGGTAGGTAAATTCACTGAGGACTCCAAACAGCAGGATCTGCGCCACAATAAAGGGGCAGATGTAACGCAGGAGAAAGACCCAGATGCGACCGGTAATGAAGACGGGATTGCCGGCCTTCACCTCGCTAATTGCCTTCCTCCCGCCCCAGATATAAGCCACAAACACCGAGATCATCAGTCCCCCCAGGGGGAGCATATAATTGGCAGTAAGGCTCTCCACAAAGCTAAAAGGGGTTTTGCCCAGGATATGAACCTCCTTCAGCCGACCGAAGGAGAGAGCTGCTGGTATCCCCAGCAAGAAGGAAACTGTCCCCATGGTGAGCACAGTCTTTCGCCGTGACCATCCCTTCTCGTCCACAAAGTAGGCGGTGATGACCTCCAGCAGGGAAATTCCCGAGGTCACCGCGGCGATAATCAGCAGGAAGAAAAACAGCGGGGCAAATACAGCACCCCCGGGCATAGCATTGAAGACATTGGTCAGGGAGCGAAAGACCAGCCCGGGTCCCTGGTCGGGAGGGAGTCCGAAGGCAAAGATAGCGGGGAATATGGCAAAGCCGGCTAAAATGGCAATGAGGGTGTCCAGAAAGGTTATCATAACCCCCGACGAGGCTAAATTGTCCTTTTTAGT
>JAOUOQ010000025.1 GCA_029880275.1 Candidatus Aminicenantota bacterium
ACAGGCGGGCAGGAGACCATGCTCTCCGGAGAGGAGTTGCCCCGGCTTCTCAGGGGCCTGGGAATAGACCCTGCCCATATAAAGACCATCACGCCGATACCTCAAAAGCATGAGGAGAATGTGAACATCATCCGACAGGAGATAACCCACCGCGGGCTATCGGTTATTATTGCTGCCCGGGAGTGTCTGGTAGCCGCTCGGGTGAGAAAAAAGGGGTCGTAGAGATGAAGATGGACATCGTTCTTGCCGGAGTAGGGGGGCAGGGCATCCTCTCCATGGCATATATCCTCGACCGGGCTGCCTTCAAGAAAGGTCTGTACATCAAGCAAGTCGAGGTGCATGGAATGTCCCAGCGGGGTGGCGCGGTACAATCCCACCTGAGGATTTCCGAGCAGCCCATCTTCAGCGACCTCATTCCCCAGGGGAAAGCTGATATGCTTCTCAGCACCGAGCCTCTGGAAGCTCTGCGTTATCTCCACCTCTTATCCCCTGAGGCGAGAATAATCAGCAGCGTCTGCCCGGTGAGGAATATCCCCCATTACCCCGACCTCCAGGACATCATTGCCCGAATGAGAGCACAGAAAGCGCATATCCTGGTCGATGCCGAAAGGTTAGCCCGGCGAGCGGGCTCGGCTCGGGCTCAAAATATGGTCATGATGGGGGCAGCTGCACCTCATCTTCCCGTGGAGGTGGATGACCTGCATCAGTCGATCGCAGAGGCATTTTCCCCCAAAGGGGAGGCAATCGCCAGGCTTAATCTGTTAGCCTTTGAATATGGAAAACAAGCGGGTGAATTCTATGAGGGTTGTATTCAGCAGGGGATAGGAGCGGAGTTCACCTATCAGCTGAGCTTGAAGATAACGCCCGGACCGGTCCCTCTGCAGACCATTTCCCACTGGAAGAGGGTTTTTCAGGATGATAGAAGGGGCTTGATTCTATCTATTCTGAGGGAGTATAAGGGGATTATCCCCAGCTCTCCGAGGTTTCCTAAGGAGCTGCTCTCTGTGAAAGAGGGAGAGCTCAATATGGAGTTCTTTCAGCGACTGATAAAGGACCACAGCCGAACCCCATAGCTCGCTCAAAGGCTTCCTATGGTGAAGATAGATTTTATCGGCATAGAAAAGCTTCTGGAACATGCTGAGAAAGAAGGTAGAGACTTCCTCTATGAGTGGGAGGTCTATAAAGTTTTACAATTCTCCGGGCTCAAAACCCCCCGGGCAGAGTTTATCCCCCGGGAGAAAGGTTTCCATCCTCAACTTCTCCAGCAATACCCGGGCAACCGGGTAGTCCTCAAGATAGTCTCCGACACCATCTCCCACAAGACCGAAGTCGGCGGGGTAAAGGTAGTGAAAAAGGATTATCAGGCGGTCTGCCGTGCTCTGGAGGAGATGATGAGCTCGATACCCCTTAGATACCAGCAGTGGCTGGAAAGGAGGCCAGAGCTAGTTCCTTCTGTCTATCATGATTTGCAGGGCGAGGATTTACGGCAACAGATTGAACAGCACCTCCGGGGGGTCATGATATGTGAGTATGTAGACTACCATAAAGGTTTTTTTGGCAGTGAGCTGTTAGCCGGTTGCCGCTGGAGTCGGGAGTTCGGACCCATTATCATCTTTGGCAGCGGTGGGGTGGATACCGAATTTTTCGCCGCGAGGCTTATGCCCGGTCAAGGGGCGGCTATAGGCTCGGCGGTATTATCAGGAGCAGAGGAACTGGAGGAGCTGGTGACCCAGCCCGCCGTCTCCCAGAAGCTCCTGGGGGAGACCCGTGCTCAGCAGAAGCTCATTGAGAAAGAGCAGCTCCTGCTCCTTATGGAGACCTTTCAGAGCCTGGCTCACCACTTCTCCTGCCTGAATGAGGGAAATTCATTGGTGATCACCGAAGCCGAGGTTAATCCTTTTATTATCCGTAAGGGAGAGCTCATAGCGCTGGATGGGCTACTGAAATTCCACAGAGCCTCTGCCAGGGTACCTGAGCGACCCATCCAAAAGATTGAGCACCTCCTCTCTCCCGGCTCAATAGGTATAATCGGGGTCTCACGAGGTCGCAACTTTGGGCATATAATTCTGAATAACCTCATCCGGGCAGGTTATGATAAGGAGCGTATATATATCGTAAAAGAAGGGGTTGAGGCTGTGGAGGGCTGCCGGTGCTTTCCTTCCATTGCGGACCTCCCGGAGAAGGTGGGCTTATTCGTCATCGCTCTCAAAGCAGAGCACACCCCTCGCATTATTGAAGAGCTCATCTCTTCGGACAAAGCGGAGGCGGTAATCCTCATCTCCAGCGGTATGGGAGAAAGGAGTGGGACTCAGCCCTTAGAGCAGAAGATAACAGCGGCTATTCAAAGCGCTCGCCGTGAGGGAAGGGATATACCGATTTTCAATGGTGGCAACTCCATGGGGATTCGCTCTCAGCCGGGCAGAGTAGATACCTTCTTCGTCCCCGAAGAGAAATTACCGCTCACCCAGGGGATAAGGAATAATGTTGTCTATCTGGGGCAGAGCGGGGCTTTTATCGTCACCCTCCTCAGCCGTCTGACCGCTATTAATCTACTCTATGCCATATCCATAGGAAACCAGATAGACCTCACCCTGGGGGATTATGTAAGTTTTTTCAAAGATAGGAACGAGGGCTTCTCGGTGCTGGCTGCATATGTGGAAGGCTTTAAGGAGCTGGATGGGTTGGAGTTTGCCCGAAGTGCGAGGGAATTGGTCAGGCAAGGGAAGGATGTCATTGTCTATAAGGCGGGAAGGACGAAGGAGGGTATCGATGCCACCAGCGGACATACCGCCTCTCTGGCGGGCGACTACCGGTTAGCATCCTCCATCCTCTCCCGGGTTGGGGTGTTAATGGCAGAGAGCTTTGATGATTTCAGGGACTACATAAGGCTGGGCAGCTTTTTAGCGGGTAGGAGCATAAGGGGTCGGCGGTTGGGATGCCTGAGCAATGCCGGGTTTGAGACCGTAGGTATGGCTGATAATATCCAGGATTCCCGTTACTCACTGGTTCTGCCCTCTTTCTCCCCTGAGACTGATAAGCGTCTGCGGGAATATTTAGAGCCATCGAAGATATTGGAAATAGCTAATATCCGTAATCCCCTTGACCTCACGCCTATGGCGGACGATGAGACATTCTCTCAATGTGCCCAAGCCATTCTGGAAGACGAGGGAATTGATTGCGCTCTGATCTCCCTGATTCCGCTTGCTCCTGACCTTCAGACCCTTGATAAGGGTCCATTCTCTGATGAGGATATACACGCGCCCGACAGCATCGGTCAGCGGCTTATTAAGCTGAGCAAGAGCTGCGAGAAGCCTTTTATAGTATGTGTGGATGCCGGCAGCCTCTACGACCCTTTGGTGAATATGCTGGAAGAAGCGGGAATACCCACCTTTCGCTCGGCAGACCGAGCAATCAAGATGCTGGGGTGCTATGTCAACTATAAGCTGCGCACCGCCGGGTTATAATTCCCTATTTCCCCTTAAAGGCGGGCTTTCTTTTTTCCAGGAAGGCTGAGGTGCCCTCCTTCATATCCTCGGTAGCACAGGTCAGACCGAAGAGGCTGGCTTCCATATGAAGACCTTGCTGCAGGCTCATCTGGAGACCCTGGTTTATAGCCACCATAGCCAGCCTCACAGCAACGGGACCCTTGGACATTATCACCTCTGCCAGCTTCTTTGCCTCATTTAATAGCTCGCTGAGAGGGGCGACTTTATTCACCAGTCCTATACGATATGCCTCTTCGGCGCTAACCATATTTCCGGTGAGCACCATCTCCAGGGCATGTCCTTTTCCCACCTGGCGGGCTAACCTCTGGGTGCCGCCGTAGCCGGGGATGATTCCCAGGTTGACTTCCGGCTGACCGAATTTAGCCGTCTCAGCAGCTACTCTCAAAGTGCAGGCAAGGGCTAACTCACAGCCGCCTCCTAAGGCAAAGCCGTTGATTGCCGCGATGACCGGTTTGCTAAGATTCTCAATCTGGTTGAAGACCCGCTGCCCGTTGAGGGCGAAATCTCTCCCGCCCAGGGCATCCAGTTTGGCCAGTTCGCTGATATCTGCTCCAGCTACAAAAGCCTTCTCTCCAGCTCCTGTGAGAATTACCGAGGCAACTTTTTCATCCTTTTCTATGGCACTGAAGACCTCGCTCAACTCCTTTACTGTCTCTATATTGAGGGCATTGAGCACCTGGGGTCGGTTGATGGTCACATAGGCTATGCGCTCTTTGACCTCAAATAAGATATTTTTATAAGCCATAGTTCACTCCCATGCTGTTCTTAAAAGAATTCATAAATACCATTTTTTGTTAATCCATATGCTGTGTGTAAGGCAAGTATAAGAGGAAAAATTCCTTCTGTCAAGAATTTCCCCCTCTTTACGCCTGTGAGAGCTGGGCTTTTTAGGATTGGCTTGGGGTCAGATTTGTGCTATGCTAAAAGTAAAGATGTGAGGAGGGCTGACAGGAATGAGGTTATGGTCTCTGCTGCTGACATTGAGTATTCTGATGGGGGGGAGCTTCCTCCTTCTGCCGCAGGATGATAAGTATGAGCGAGCCCGCAACTTCATGGTGCAGCACGATTTAAAAGGAAGGGACATCACCGACCCGAAGGTTCTGGAGATAATGGGAACGGTGAAAAGACACCTCTTTGTAGAACCCAAGTATCAGGCGTACGCTTATGACGATTATCCCCTCCCCATAGATGAGGGGCAAACCATCTCTCAACCTTATATAGTGGCCCTGATGACCCAGGAGTTGAAGATCAAGTCGGGTGAAAGGGTATTGGAGATAGGCACCGGCTCAGGCTATCAGGCGGCTGTGTTGACCGGTTTGACCGACCAGGTCTACTCTATCGAGATAAGACCCGGGCTGGCAGAGAAAGCGCGCCAGAGGCTCAAGGAGCTGGGCTACTCTCAAATTAAGTCAAAACAGGGGGATGGCTATTTTGGCTGGGAGGAATATGCCCCCTTCGATGCCATTATCGTAACCGCCGCAGTGAATCACATCCCCCCACCGCTGATTGCACAGCTGAAGGAAGGGGGGAGGCTAATTCTCCCTCTTGGAAGCACCACTTTTTATCAGACCCTCACCCTGATAACCAAGCATGAAGGGGAGCTGAAGGTGGAGCACATTACCGGGGTGCGCTTTGTGCCCATGACAGGAGAGGCTGAGAAGAAGTAACCTAACCTCTTTTCAAAATCTATTTTTCCTTCCTCAGCAAGTTCTATTAAAGACAGTGCCTCGCCCCTATAAGACCCGGCTTAATGGGATGTGCAATCGCCTTTAAGAAGATTGTTTGGCGACTTCTTCCACCTTCTCAAAGACCCGCAGCAGGTTCCCACCAAGTATTTTTATAATCTCCTCTTCCTTATATCCTCGCTTCAGCAGATGATAGGTGATGATGGGGAGCTTGCTGACATCCTCCAGCCCCTGGGGAACCGAGCTGGTGCCATCAAAGTCGGAGCCGAGCCCCACATGGTCTACCCCTACCAATTTTACAATATGGTCGATATGGTCGATGAGGGAGGTGATCGGCGGGGGAGCAACCGGGTTTTTTTCGTATAGAGCTCTGAGTTCCCGGTAGAGCCCTTCGCGGTCGTCCTTATATTTCTCTCTTAATTCATTCATGGCAGGTGCTAGCTTTTGCTGACGCTCCCGAGCTTTGTTACCGTAGTCCTGGCTTACGAAATCGGAGACATAAGCCAGTTGCACCACCCCTCCATTCTTCGCCAGAGCTTTTATCATATCGTCAGATAGATTCCTCTCCACATCGCACAAAGCCCGAGCACAGGAGTGGGAGGCGATGACCGGCGCCCGGGAGGTCTTGAGCACATCCCAGAACGCCTTGTCCGATATGTGGGAGACATCGACCATTATTCCCAGGCGGTTCATCTCTTGCACCATCTCCTTGCCGAAGTCGCTCAGCCCGTTCCATTTCGGCTCATCGGTGGCGGAATCGCAGATGAAGTTGGTCCCGCTGTGGCAGAGGGTGATGTAGCGGATGCCCAAGCGATAGAAGTTTCGCAGCAATAGGAGGCTCTCTTCTACCGGAATCCCGTTCTCCATCCCCATGAGGATGGCTATTTTGCCCTGGCTGTGAAGTCGCCTGATATCCGCAGGGGAATAAGCCATAACAGCCTTATCGGAGTGAGCCTCGACCTGCTCAAGAATGGCATCGATTAGCTCCAGGGCGGAGTGAGCAGCCTGTTGCCCCTCGCTGCCCTGAGAGACAAATACCGCCATAAATTGGGCATCCAGCCCTCCCTCCTTCATCCGTATAAGGTCTATATGACCCTCGTCCGAGCGTATGCCGATGTCGAAATCTCTCCGGAGCATCTTAGATGGGGTGTCGGCATGGGTGTCGATGACAATGGCTTTGTGGTGGATTTGCAGGGCTTTCTGCCATAGTTCCTTGTCAATCTCCTCCTGGGCTGCATGATTATGGGGGATAAAAACTGCCAGCAAGAGAAATAAACTAAATCCTATGAAGTATCGCATATTTACTCCTTTCGTCACTTTCCACGGTTAACCAGTGTTTAATAATGTTATAGATGGTTACAAAATCCTCCCAAATTATAATAGATGCCTCCCAGCGGTTCAACCAGTTTATTGCCCGCTGCTGATTTTTTAGCTCCTCTGGGGAGTTCAGTTAAAAATAATATAAGGCCTTCTTTGTCAGGGAGAGAGCTTCGTTTTCCTCGCAAGCCCTCTCTCAACGGCAAAAAAGCATCCCCAGCCTATCATATATACCATCCCTCCTATCCCAATCACCCAACTAAACCCTACTGCCGAAGCGATTATTATCGCCCCCACCGAGCTCATCACCGAGGCACAGCCATTTACACACCATGCCCAGGGGATGTAGCTCTGAGCTATCTGCTTCAGGAGCCTGAGTCCCCCTGGCAGGCACATCCCCATCAGCACTCCCAGAGGGAATAATACCACTACCGCAGACACCTGCCGCAGGGGCATACTCCACCCCAGCAGAGCTCCTTGAACTCTTGGTAGTATTACCATATAAAGCAGTATCAAACCCGCCAGCACGGCTATGACCCATTTCAGGGATGGGAGAAATCTGTCCGATAGAAAAGCCCCTATGCCGGAGGATACCAGAATGGCTAACAGCACGGTGGCAATGGCATAGGCCGGATGCCCCAGAAAGAGTATGAACTTCTGGATAATAGAGATCTCCACAAACATAAATCCCACCCCAATGAAGAAGAAATAGGAGAGCGAGAGAAAAGCTGGCCAGCGGGAGGTCTCCTTCATTTTTTTCTTACCTCTTTTAGCGACAAAGAGGGTCGGTAGAGCGATAAAGATGATGCTGGCTGCCAGAGCCTGAAGGAATATGATGGGCACCAGATAGTCACCCTGAAGGAAGGGCTGCCATTTCTCCCCCATAATCTGGTAGAGCTGAGGGAGCTTGCTCAGCCTGAAGAAGTGATAGAAGAAGGGTCGCTCATCGCTCGTCGGGGTGACATTAAAGGGGTAATCCCTGTAGAATTCCTCCCTTGTCTGGGGTTCCATTATCTGAGTCACCAGGTTATAGTAGAGGGGTTGAGGGAATCGATTATAGATGTTCGCTTCCCCCTGTGTGATACCGGGATAATATACCAGGTCAAACCTCCGCTCTCTGGCAAACTCCCTCAGCCTGAATATATCCTCCTCGCCCAGGGGATTGTGCTTCAGCAAAAGGGTGATGGTTCCCCAGCTCCGCAGGACGGCGATATGATTCTGGGGATGTGCTGCTCCAACTTCTTTCAGGGCAGCCAGGAAGAGGGAGACCAGCCTCAGCTCTATCCTGGGAGGCGGGAGAAGGTATAGGGTAAAGCACAAGGCACCTTCAGGTTTCAGGTGTCGGTAGAAGTCGACCATCCCCTCCCTGGTGAACCGATAATCTTCAATCAGCCCGTAGATGCCGGTGGAAGCTGCCCCCAGGAGATTGGGGGTGGTGTGAAGAATGATATCAAATTTTTCCTCGCTGCCCCGCAGATAGCTCCTGGGCTCGGCGATGACCACTTCTATCCCGCTCTTGTTATGGTATATATTTCCCGAGAACTCTCCGTAATATTTGTTTATCATCCCCACCACCAGGGGATTCATCTCCGCCACCCTTATCCTTTTCGCGCCATGGTGCAGGGCGGTGAGGATGTCTAATCCACCACCCGGTTCAAAGATGAACACCTCATCCTTCTGACTCAAATAGAAAGGGAGGGATGAGGGCAAGAAAGAGGTAAACCTAAGCCCTGCTGGATTGCCATCAAAGCGGGTGATGGCGGAGAGGTTATCCCCATCAGTACAGATGCCCACCTGGGAGGGAAGGGGCTCCTGATAGCTCAAGGATAAACCTGGTGCGAAGCGGATGAGAGGACTTTCAATCAGGTCGACTCTGGAGAATGAGTTCCATTCGGTTTTTACCAGCCGGGAGTCAGGATATTTGAGCGCGGTGGTGAGCCCTTTATAGGGGGAAATTCTGATTCTCATTCCCTCGGGATTGAGCCATATCAGCAATCCCAGCAATATTATGAGTGGTATAAGAGCGAGCCTCTTTTTATTATTAGAAAGAAAGCAAAGCGCTGCCAGAATGCCGAGTAACGCAGAGGCGGTGACCACCTGACCATCCTTGGCGATATAGAATATGACCAGAGAAGCCAGGCATCCGGTGCCCGCGCCCGTCAGGTCGGCAAAGTAGACAGAGCCAACCCGGTGGGTATAGCGGCTGAAGGCGGCGGCGATGCACATTCCCGAGCAGAAAAAGGGGAGGGAGAACAGTCCATAATAGAGCAGGATCAAAAGAAGCTGGCGATAATCCCAGGCAATCTTTATCGGGTCAAAGGGGACCCTGTTGGCGATAAGATAAGAGCCGAGGCATGCCAGAGAGAAGAGGAGAGAGATAATGAACAGCAGTTTTCGGGGTTCCCCCCTTAAGATGCGAGGGAAGAGCATGAGGAAGGTGCCGCTGGCTCCAATTCCCAGCAAAGCGATGCTCACCACCATAAAGGCGAAATGATACCACAGGGACACCGAGAAGATTCTGGTCAGCGATATCTCAAAAAGGAGGCTGCCAGAGGAAAGCAGGAAAATGCCCGCATATAGACCGGGAGATGTTTCCTGCCGTTCCTCTCTGGTTTCTATCATCTCGGTCATTGAAGACCATTATATAGTAAAATCCCTATCTCCTGAAAGCCAGAAATGGATAAATTTCCTCTTTCTTCTCGTTATCAGAGGGTAAGATTTTAAAGGCTGGAGAACTAACTCTCAAAATTAAATCAAGAATCAAAGTGAGAATTATTCTGAGTATGGCTATTGCTGAATGCCTATGAGCAACTTCTAATAGTAGAATGCGAAGGGTGGTCTATCTCAATAAATTATGGAGTTTAAGATGGCTATAATGAATCAGAAGCGGAAGCCGAAGCCGGCTACCAGGCTGGTGGTCTGCAGCTCTTTGCTGCCGGGCTGATGGAACACAAGCTTTACGCGGAGGAGGGCATCTTCCTTTATTAAATAGTTGAAGCCAATGCCGATGTTGGGAAACTGGAGGTCATTTGTGCGGTTTTTAACCTCCTGCCACTCATATGAATCAGAATCATCATCGGGAAAAAGAAGTCTATATTTTATGTAATTAAAATCGTGCAGCCATCCCAATCCCAGGATAATGAAGGGCTTAATCCTCGGTCTCTCTAAGATATATATAAGACCGTTAATATCAAGGAGTAAGCGATAATTATTGTCCGGATACATATAGTCCAGGAAATTTAGAGATATGCCCAATTTCTTAAAATCGACATCAACCGACAAGGGAAGGTAGCTGAGCTCGGCTTCTATCCCATACCTTTTGCTCAGGCGATAGGTGAAACCGAAGCCATAGGATATATTAATTTCGTCAAAGAAGCGATACTCGCTCCCCTTCAAGCCCGCCCCGGCATAGATAGCTATCTCAAACCGGTCTCTCTTCTGCTGGGCATACAGCAGCCCGGAGAGGAGCATCGTCAACAACACCAGCAAGCTAAGAACCCTTACCATTCTCATAAAAGACCACCTCTATTCAGGTTTCTCACTGGATAATTGTTAATCATCCCCGCTTTGATAGCTCAATCTCCCTGAATTTTACCCTAATAAATCGGTTTTTATTTAGAACCGATAGCTTAATCCTAATGCAAGCCTGGTAGTTATTACATCAAGAGCCATCATATGAATTTTATATAATATCCTTAATGCCCAGTCCTCTTTTATATTCACCTTAAAACCGGCACCAAAGGTAATAGGTTGATAATGCATCTCCCCAAATCCATATTTATCCAGTTCCAGAGTAGAAAGAGAAACAACATTGTATTCCATACGGTCATACTGAAAACCTGTGCCCACAGTGAGAAACCATCTCATGGTAGGTCTTTTGATCTTAGTGAGGTCGAAATAGAAAAGGAAATTTATATCGCAGAGAAGGAGATACTTCGCTTCCTCGCCAATGAAATTAAAATTAAACTCCCCCCAAGGGTGCCACCAGTCCCTGGGAGGAAACGCATAAGCTTTTTTCGGGATATAGTTGAACTCGCCCTCAAGGCTTATACGAGGGGTGAGGAAATACTCCAGACCCAGTCCAACGCAGGGCACATCAACATGACGTTCTATTCCTAAATTAACGCTTATTTCGCACCTCTTATCATCCTTCTTCTCCTGTGCAGAAAGGTCAACCGCAAAGGAAGAGAGACATATAGATACAGCTATTATGGTAATTAATATCCTATAGGACATTTTTATAAAATTATAACCAGTTTTTAACATTAAATAAATATATTTTCTGATATTTATTTTATCACCTCGGCAAATGCATGATTCTTAGCTGCAAGATACTGATGAGTAAAGCAGGTAGTTTTTATTAGTGGAGGCGATAATTTTTGGCTTATTTATGGCTTACCATCATTAGAAAGACCACATCAATCCGGTAGAGAGCCTCGCAAACATGCCCTCATCGAAAAGATAAAGGCGGAGGTCAAGTCTTATCTTGAAACTCCTGGTTAAAGGCATTTTAAGCCCTCCGCCAAACATCAGAGCATTGGTTATATCTCCTAAACTTATTAATTGACAGAAACCTCCTAAAACATAGTGGATTGCATTCTTAGTTCCGTTATCGAAATTGTAAAGCACTCCTTCGCTCACAATATAAACTCCACCTACACCGGGGAAAGTACCAATCTCCCCCTCTAATTCCAGCCGGGGTGTGAAGCTATAACCCACTGCCCCGCCGATTCCGAAAGCGCCACCTCCAGATAAAAAAATAGACCCAATCGCTGTGGTATTCCATTTTGGCTGGTCATCACTCTCCCCATAAAGCCCTGTTGCTACAAGCAGCAGGAAGAGGAATGTGATTGGTAACCCATATCTCTTCATCCTTCGACCCATTTTCCGTTCTTTAAATAGTCAGTTTGTTTTTTTCAGTTTTCAATCAAAACCAATATGATAAAACTGTCTATGATGGCTCAGAATCGGAAGCCGAAGCCGGCTACCAGGCAGGTGGTCTGCAGCTCTTTGCTGCCGGGCTGATGGAACACAAGCTTTACGCGGAGGAAGGCATCTTCCTTTATTAAATAGTTGAAGCCAATCCCGATGTTGGGAAACTGGAGGTCATTTTTGCGGTCTTTAACCTCCTGCCATTCATATATATTAGAATCTTCAGTGGGAAAAATAATGCTGTATTCTATATGATTAAAATCATGCAGCCAGCCCAACCCCAGGACGATGAAGGGCTTAATCCTCTGTTTTTCAAAAACATATATCAGACCATTGATGCCAAGCAGTAAGCGATAATTTTTCACTTGATAAATCCGGCTTAATACATGAAGAGATATACCCAATTTATCCAGGTCGACATCAGCCGAGAAGGGGAGGTAAGCCAGCTCGGCTTCTATCCCATACCTTTTGCTCAGTCGATAGGTGAAACCGAAGCCATAGGTGAGCTTAATTTCGTCAAATAAGCGATGCTCGCTCCCCTTCAAGCCCGCCCCGGTGTAAATAGCTACCTCAAACCGCTCTCTCTTCTGCTGGGCACTCAGCAGCCCGGAGAATAGCATGGTTAACAATAACACCAAGCTAAGTACCCTCACCAGCTTCATGATAAAATCTCTATTTGGATTTCTAACCCGATAATGATTAATCATCCCTGCTTTGATAGGTCAATCCAGTTGAAATTTACCCTAATAAATCGGTTTTTATTTAGAACCGATAACTTAATCCTAATGCAAGTCTGCTAGTTATTGAGTCATCTGACGGCCTGTGAATTTTGTATAATATCCTCAATGCCCAGTCATCTTTTATATTTATCTTATAGCCGATACCAAAGTTAATATTTTGAAACCAGAAACTCCCATATCCATATTTATCCTGTTCCAGAGTAGAAAGAGAAACAACAGTGTATTCAACACGGTCATACTGAAAACCTGTGCCCACAGTGAGAAACCATCTCATAGGTCTTTTGACCTTGGTGAGGTCGAAATAGAACATGAAATTGACATCCCACAGGAGGCGATACTTATAACTCTCCATAATAGTCATATCATATCTACCCCAGGGAGCACCACCTATAACAAATGCTGTGTTCGGGAGATAATTGATTTCAACATCAACACTTACACGGGGGCTAATGAAGTACTCCAGACCCAGCCCAACACAGGGAGCATAAAAATGAGGCTGTAATGTTCCCAAATAAGAGGTTATCTCCAGCCTCTTGTTATCCTTCTTATCCTGGGCAGAAAGGTCAACCGCAAAGGAAGAGAGACATATAGATACAGCTATTATGGTAATTAATATTCTATGGGACATTTTTATGAAATTATAACCAGTTTTTAACATTCTGTCCATATATTTTCTGGCATTTATTTTATCACCTCGGCAAAGGCATGATTCTTAGCTGCGGACGAATCCGCCTAACATTCGGGTGGTCTGCAGCTCCTTACTTTCAGGCACTCAGCATCTCCGAAAAGAATATATTGAACAACACCGCCGATCTAAATACACATCATAAGCTTAAAATGATCAATTGTATTAGGGTGCTAATTGAATAATGGGGAAAATAAATTCTTTACAAAATTAATTTTAATATTTCACCGTTATTGTCACGCTTTTAAAAAATAACTTTTGAGTATAGCAGTTGATTTTTATTGATGGAGGCGATAATTTTTGGCTTATTAATGGCTCCCCAGCATTAGAAGGTCCACATCAATCCGGTGGAGAGCCTCATCAACCAGCCCTCATCGAAAAGGTGGATGCGGAAGTCAAGTCTTATCTTGAAACTCCTGGTTAAAGGCATTTTAAGCCCTCCGCCAAACATCAGACCAATGGTTGTGCCTTCTGGCACTATAAATTGAGAGAAACCTCCTACAACATATTGGATTGCATTCTTAGTACCGTTATCGAAATTGTAAAGCACTCCTTCGCTCACAATATAAACTCCACCTTCAGCGGGGATAGTATAAATCTCCCCCTCTAATTCCAGCCGGGGGGTGAAGAGGATACCCACTGCCCCGCCGATTCCAAAAGCTGTCCTTCCAACTAAAAAATAAGACCCAAACATTGTGATATTGCATTCAGGCTGGTCATCATTATCCCCATAAACCCCAGTTGCCAGTATTAGAAGAAAGAGGAATGTGATTGGCACATCATATCTCTTCATCCTTCGACCCATTTTCCGTCCTTTAAAGAGTCTGTTTGGCATTTGAGTTTTCTACCTCATCCATTCCATATTATACATCATTTTGCTTGGAGAAAGGCAGGCTTTACTTCTTCACCAGAGTAATATCCATATTAGTCAGCTTTTCTGCCGGTCTGCGAGCCAAGACTCCCAAGGAGCAGGGCTGGTAGTCGGGATGGTGGACTTCTATAAGCAGCTTTTGGTTCGGGTTGATATTTCTGATGAAGAAAACACCATCACTCCCGGTGATCTTCTGCCCGCTGTGCCAGTCTATTCGCAGAGAGGACTTTATCTCATCAATGTAGGTAAGCTTTATCTCAGCACCCGCTATGGGTATATTGGATTCGTTCTTTACTACACCCTCTATCTCCGCTGCCTGGGGCAGCGATACAAAGAGATTGCCCGCCAGCTCTCCCAGCTTCATATCAAGCTGCTGCACCTGGCATCCATATCCATCAGCTCTTATAATAACCTCTTTGTATCCCTCATTCAATCCTCGGGCTTCGAAAGACCCATCCTCACCGCTCACCACGGTCTTAATCTCTATACCAGAATCAGTCCTCTCGGTAATGGTGATGTTGGCATCCTGGATGGGGAGAGCGGTCTGCTCGTCGGTGACCATTCCCCTGATGATAGCCTCGGGCTGGAGATGGAAATCCTGAACAATCCTGTCTGATTTGGTGAACCTGAGCACGCACCTTTGAACGGCATACCCATCGGCTTTGATGGTGAGGATGACCACATCGTAGAGGGAGGTTA
>JAOUOQ010000026.1 GCA_029880275.1 Candidatus Aminicenantota bacterium
TAGGAAGTTGGTCCTTCCATTCATCAAAAACCAACTGAGGGGTGGCGCAGTCCAGACCGAGAACTATAAGCCTCTTCTCCATTTACCTGTCCTTCTCTGGCTTTCTACACATGCTCTGCATCAGTATTTGAGCTACCTCCGGTCGGGTGAACTGTGGAGGTGGCAATTTCCCCTCTTTAAGCATCTCCCGCACCTTGGTGCCGCTGAAGACGATATGGAACTGGCTGTCGTGGGGGCAGGTCTTGATTGAGCCCATGCTGCCGCACTTTTTACAATAAAAGGCGTGGTCGAAGAACAGTGGGGTCACCCCCAGCTCGTAGGGGTCAAACTCCCGGAAGATATAATGAGCATCATAAGGTCCATAAAAGGAGCCCACGCCAGCGTGGTCACGACCCACAATGAAATGTGTGCAACCGTAATTCTTCCTCACTATGGCGTGCCAGATTGCCTCGCGAGGACCTGCATAGCGCATGGCGGCCGGGAATACCGAAAGGACTACTCTGGTGGAAGGATAATAGTTCTCCAGCAGCACCTGATAGCACTTCATCCTTACCTCTGCAGGGATATCGTCTTTCTTGGTCTCACCCATGAGGGGGTGGATCAAAATGGCATCCACTATCTCCAGAGCACACTTCTGCAAGTATTCGTGCGCCCGGTGAATGGGGTTGCGGGTCTGGAAAGCAGCCACCAGCTCCCATCCTTTGGTCTTGAACAACACCCTTGTTTCTATGGGGTCCAGACGGAAGTCATTGAACTTTTTATGCTGGAGACGGTTGATGAGGCTGATCTTCCCTCCGAGGTATATATCGCCTATGCTCTTGAGATAGGCCACCCCCGGGTGCGAGTGGTCGGCAGTGAGGAGAACCTTCTCTGCTTCCTTCTCCTTGTCTACCTTATATTTTTCTTCCAGATGGAGGACACCGAGAAAATGACTTTCATCATCGTAGAGAGCAACTGGAGAGCCCTCCTTGTACTCCTCCCCCGCTCCACTTTTGACAGCAAGGGTGATGGGAATAGTCCAGGGGAGCCCCTTTGCCAGACGCTTGAGGTCGAGGACACTGAGGTAATCTTCTCGGCTCATAAACCCTTCTAAGGGGCTCATGGCACCGGTGGCTATCATCTCCAGATCGCACAACTCCCTCTGGTTTAAAACCAGCCTGGGCATGGAATGCGCGCGTTCTTCTAATTGCTTTTTCTCGCTTCCGGTTACTATGCGGTTGATCAATCTGCCGCCATGGGGTTTTATCATTGGTCTCTCCTTAGTAAGATTTTTTGCTCCTCCTATAAAAAAGAAGGACGAGGCTCACAGTTTCCTTCTCAAATGCTTAACCTAAGATAAGCTTTGCTTAATCCTGAGCTATCTTCCCTCCACCCACGGTTGAATGACAATAAAAAGATAAAAAAACTGCCCACTGTCAGGATTGCTCATTTATTAAGGATTGGAATTCGAAATTGAAGAAGATGTCAAAGGCCTATAATTCATCACCTCTCAAGCTTCTCTCTATCCTTTCAGAGCTATCCCTTCGGGAGCATGGTCTTCTCTCTGCCTTTTGCATTTGGTAAAGGTAGGCCTTATTTATACTGCTTTTCTTTACAGCTAATACACAGCCTTGTCCAGGGCACCGCTTCTAACCTCGCCCTGGAAATCTCTTTGCCGCAGGTGGTGCAAATACCGTATTTCCCATTTTCCAGACGGAGAAGCGCCTCATCAATAGCTCTAATGAGCTTGGCCTCTGTTTCTTTCAGGTGGATGTTGATGACATTGTTACTATTTCTGTCCGACAGGTCAGCCAGGTCCCCTTTTCGGGCTTCGAGACCTTCCTCCCTAAAAGGGTTCCTCTTTATAGACTCCAGCAGCTCCTCTCGCTTTTTGAGTAAAATCTTCTTGTGATGTTGGAGTTGCCTCTTATCCATTCCAATCCCTTTCTTAAAGCTTTCTCTTAGCCTTTTGAGAACCCCTTAGTCATCTGCTTCTTGTCTTACCGCCAAAATTTAGCTACTAACAATAACAGATTTTCCTTTAAAGTTCAAGCAATTTTATTAAAAGGGGCGACCCGCCGGCATAGCCCTCGGTGGAGCAATAACCTCTTGCAGGAGCTGGAAAAAGTTCCCTGCCAGAATCTTCTCGATCTCCTCGTCAGAATACTCCTTCTCCTTTAAGGCTATGGTCAGGCGGAACAGTTGGTCCACATCTTCTATCCCCGTTCCATCGCGCCATAGGGGATAAATGGCTATGCTGTTCAGACCCTCTAACTTCTTCAAATACTCTATCTGCTTGATAAAGACCTCCAGGTCATCGTCAGGTCCCAGAGCAAGGGCTATTATTCCTTTCTTCTCGATGATGGCTTTTACATCCTCCTCGTCTATTTTTGTTCCCTGTCCTTCGTCCAGAACTTTTGCTTTTGAGACCAGTATCGGCTCCTCGGACTCCGCCAGCACCTCCTTCAGTATTCGAGCGGAAAAGTCTTGCAATTTGATGAGCATACCTATCTCGTTCATGGTGTGGATTCCCTTCTTCCCCTCTTCGGTAAGTCCCTTTTTAGGACAAAGCCATACCTCATCGCACTTGCCCAGGGTCAGGAACCTGGCGCCCATTTTATGCGCCATCCGCAGAGTAGCTAAATCACCTTTGATGACCGGCACCCCTCCTATTCCTAACAGGAACGAGGTCTTGGGCACCCGGACATTGCTTCTTACCTGGTTAGGCTCATCAACCACCGCCCCTTTGACATCTTTTCCGCTCATCTTCTGAAAAGCGGAGTCGATCTTGTGGATGAGCAGGTCACCGATGGCGGGAGGCTGGTTGAAGGTGCCAAAATTGATCTCTGCCAGCTGAATATCTACGCCCATATCTACAAACTTCTCGGGCTGTGCGATGGCATCATCCAGGGCGACCGACCTCAGGTTTACCAGATTGGCAATTCGGTAGAGATATCTGGGGAGCCTATCTGCAATAATGAACTCCTTTTCCATATCGGCTACTGCCTCTGTGACGCGATAGACCACCTGACAGGTAACCTCGAGAATCTCGGGCTTGATAAACTGGCTTTCGTCCTCGGGCTGATGATAGTTGGGATGAGACCCGGTGGAGAAGAGGAAGAAAGCCGGCACGCCGCGTGTCAGGAAGGGAGTATGGTCGCTTCCTCCCGGACCCCCGCGGTTGGGAACCAGCTTATCCATCTCCTCCTGGCTGAGGATAGTGGTGATATCTTCCCACATCTCAGGAGCAAAATAGTAGCCACTGAACCTCACCTTCCCATCGCCCAAACCTACCATATCCATATTCAGGTTGAGCACCGTGTTCTCAATAGCCAATACGGGATTCTCGGCGTAATGTTGAGAGCCAAGCAGACCCTGCTCCTCAGCCGCCCAGGCGGCAAATATTATGGTCCTTTTCGGACGCAGACCGTTCAGCATCATCACCCGGGCTACCTCCATCACTACCGCCGTTCCCGAGGCGTTATCGTCCGCCCCATTGTACACTTCCTTGTCGACCGAAACTCCAAGATGGTCCATGTGCGCCCCCAGGACTATCACCTGCTCCTTGAGTTCGGGATGGGTGCCCGTTATCTTGCCGATAACATTTTTGGTCTTTCGCTTCGGGTCGAAGGTTATGCGAGCCTTGAGTTCCACCTTTCTGCCGGTGGAGAAGGACCTGGGCTTCAGCTCCTTATCTATCTCTTCTTGCACTCCAGCTGCCCTTTTGCCCGTTCCTTTAAAGATGAAGTTGAGAACCCTATCGGCGATACCGAAGACCAGAAAATTCTTCCGATAGTCCTCCTCTTTTAATCTCACATAGGCCATGCGCATGGTGGTCTGCCTGGGATTGGGGGCAAAAATGACCGCCCGAGCCCCATGTTCCGCGGCAGTCTTCACCTTATAGCTCGGGGTGGATTCCTCCTCCCACTTGGTGTAATCGTCTTTAGGAGCTCCGCTCAGAATTAACGCTATCTTCCCCTTGACATCTATCCCCTGATATTCGTCAAACCCTTTATCCGGCTTGCTTATTCCGTAACCGACAAAGACCAACTCCCCTTCTACTTTGCCGCCGCCAGAATAACGGGAGATGCTATAATCTTCACTGTACCCGTACTCAAATTCTCTCGTTTTAATAGGGGATATGACCTTCAGACCCACATCCCCATCAACATTAAAAAAGGAAACGGTGAAATGCTGAAAGTAGGTCCCGTTATCCCCGGCCGGCTCAAGACCGAACTCTTTGAACTTTTGAGCAATCCATTCGGCAGCTTTCTCCCCACCAGCAAGCCCACTCTTACGCCCTTGCAGATTGTCCGCAGCTAAGTATTTGATAAAGCTGTGGGCGCTTTTGCCATCGACCTTTTGCTGGGCGATGAGAGGCACAACCGACAGGGAAAGGATAACCAATAAAGTAAATAGATATGACCTTCTTCTCATATCTCTTACCCCCTGATATTTAAAAGGTTACATAAAACAAGATTTCATCCTCCGCAATAGCTCTCCCCTTTATCATAATCATTTAATTTGAAGCTATCCTCAAAGGAAGAAATCCTTCCTTATTTTTAAAGATTCTTATTTTATATCAAAACTTGCTCTCTGTCAAAATATTATTTTCCTTTTGAACTTTCAGTATTCTAATAGATAGGGGTGTATTTAGAGGAAAAGGAACTTTAGAATATCATTTCTGAAGAGCATCCCTTGGTTGGGGGAAGGTGTAAGAGCCTGTAAAGGGCGTTCCTATGCCCCCCGGCTCATTGAGGCGAGGAAATCTTTGTTAGATTTGGCGGCGGAGAGCTTTTCAATTAAGAGTTCCATTGCCTCGGTATTGGGCAGTGGAGACAACACCTTCCTCAATATCCATATGCGATTTAGCTCGTCGGGCTCAAGCAGAAGCTCCTCTTTGCGAGTGCCTGACTTGTTGATCTCAATAGCAGGGAAGAGCCTTTTATCCACCAGCTTCCTGTCAAGATGGATTTCCAGGTTTCCCGTTCCCTTAAACTCTTCAAATATGACATCGTCCATCCGGCTTCCGGTCTCCACCAGGGCAGTGGCAATGATGGTAAGACTCCCTCCCTCCTCTATATTGCGAGCAGCTCCAAAGAACCTCTTCGGCTTCTGCAGGGCATTGGCATCGAGCCCACCGGAGAGGACTTTCCCGCTGGGAGGAATGATAGTGTTGTAAGCCCGCGCCAACCGGGTTATGCTGTCCAGCAGGATGACCACATCCCTCTTATGCTCAACCAATCTCTTCGCCTTTTCCATAACAATTGATGATACATGGGCATGTCGGTTAGCCGGCTCGTCGAAGGTGGAGCTTATCACCTCGCCATCAACCGAGCGGAGCATATCGGTCACCTCCTCGGGTCTTTCATCAATGAGCAGGACTATAAGGATTGCTTCGGGATGATTGGTAGTGATGCTATTGGCGATGGTCTGCAAGAGCATGGTTTTGCCGGTGCGAGGAGCGGCTACAATCAAGGCTCGCTGCCCTTTGCCAATGGGAGTCAAGAGGTCCAGCACCCGGGCGGAGACGTTATCGCGGCCGGTCTCCAGGCGGAATCTCTCGTTGGGATACAGGGGAGTGAGATTGTCGAAGAATATCTTCTCACGGGCAACTTCCGGATTCTCAAAGTTTATGGCTTCCACCTTTATCAGGGCGAAGTAGCGCTCGTTCTCTTTGGGGGTGCGAATCTGTCCGGAGACGGTATCACCGGTGCGGAGGTCGAACTTTCTGATCTGGGAGGGTGAGACATAGATGTCGTCTGGTCCTGGCAGATAGTTGTAATCGGGAGCCCGCAGGAAGCCGAACCCATCAGGAAGAACCTCCAGCACGCCTTCTGCAAAGATGAGCCCATTCTTCTCTGTCTGAGCTTGAAGAATCCGAAAGATAAGCTCCTGCTTCCGCAGCCCAGAGATGCTTTGAATATCCAGCTCTTTGGCTACCTTGGTGAGCTCCGATATGTTTTTCTCCTTAAGTTCAGCTATATTCACTAAATTCGCTCCTTTTACAATGGGGGAATCTATCCCTCGGTTTTTGTTTTATCAAGCTTCCAATTATGGAGAGCTTCTTGTGACTATCATTGTTATTGCGACTCTACTGAAACGCTAGTCAATCTCCATCTCCTCAGTAAGTTCCTTCAGCCTGGCTATTGGTCGTAACTTCAATATTATCGACTTTTCCCTTTTCCCCATTTTTGATATGTCTGCTAAAAAGAGGAATTTACGGGATGAAGCGAGCTCTCTATCCTGATCTTGCGAGGCTTTCTTTTATGGCAACCGGTTCTTCATCCTTAACTGATTTTTATCACTAAAAATGCGATAAACACAACCTTCAGAGCTATAAGATTAAGTTTGCCAGATAGGAATCGGTTACAATCAGTTGGTTAAAGTTGGTGGCGACACCTGGCTTTCTACTACCCCTCTTTTCAGAAGTGCTTTTATCTCCCCCTTGAGGGGGGAGACTGGTCTTTCAAGAGCGAGAGGCAATGCTTCTTCGATTGTCTCCACCAGATATATCTTTAAGCTCTTTTTGATTTCCGCCGGGATTTCCGCCAGTTCCTTTTGGTTTTCTTTAGGTATGACTATGTTGTATATCTCAGAACGATGAGCTGCCAGAACCTTCTCCTTGAGCCCGCCAACAGGGAGGACTTTCCCCCGAAGGGTTATCTCCCCCGTCATGGCAACATCGCTCCTGACAGGGATATCGGTAAGCGCTGATATGAGAGAAATAACCATAGTGATTCCAGCGGAAGGTCCATCTTTAGGGATAGAGCCTTCGGGAATATGGATGTGGATGTCAACCTTGCGGTAAAAATTAGGGTCAATTCCCAATTTGGCTGCATTGGACCTGATATAGCTCAGACCAGCCTGAGCTGATTCCTGCATCACGCCGCCCAATTGCCCGGTGAGAATGAGCTTCCCTCTGCCGCTCATAATAGTTGATTCGGTGGGGAGAATTTCGCCCCCCATCTCTGTCCAGGCCACTCCAAAAGCGAGTCCAGCCTCGTTTTTCTTCTCCGATTTGGGTCGGTGATACTTGGGAACTCCTAAATACTCCTCCACATCTTTGGTAGTAGCTATGGTGAAGCTTTGCTGGTTGTCGGCGATTACCTTTTTGGCGACCTTCCGGCAAATGGAGGCAATCTCTCTTTCCAGGTTCCTCACACCGGCTTCGCGGGTATATTTTTCAATTATATTGACGATAGCCTCATCGGTGAATTCTATCTTCTTTTTTGTCAATCCGTGGGCTTTGAGCTGCTTTTTGAGGAGGAATTTTTTGGCTATCTGAAGCTTCTCTTGCAGGGTGTAGCCAGGCAGCCGTAGTACCTCCATCCTGTCTCGCAGAGCAGGGGGAATAGTATGAAGCACATTGGCAGTGGCAATGAACATTACCTGCGATAGGTCATAGGCAACATCCAGGTAGTGGTCTACAAATCCCTTGTTTTGCTCCGGGTCTAATACCTCCATCAGGGCGGCAGAGGGGTCTCCCCGGAAATCCATGCTCATCTTGTCAACTTCATCCAGAAGGAAGACCGGATTGATGGTGGAGGCTTTTTTCATCATCTGTATGATTTGACCGGGGAAGGCACCGATATAGGTGCGCCGATGCCCCCGGATCTCCGCCTCATCTCTGACCCCCCCTAATGACAGACGCACAAACTTCCTCCCCGTTGCCCGGGCAATAGACGAAGCCAGCGATGACTTCCCTACCCCCGCAGCCCCCACGAAGCATAGGATGGAGCCCTTTATGCTCTTTACCAACTGTCGGACGGCTAAGTATTCGATAATCCGTTCCTTGATCTTTTCAAGTCCGTAATGGTCTTCGTCCAGTATTCTGGCAGCCCGCTTTATATCGCGGTTTTCCCGTGACTTCACACCCCAGGGAGCCGACAACAACCACTCCAGATAGTTTCGGGAAACCGTAGCCTCGGCCGACATTGGGGGCATGGCCTCTAACCTCTCCAACTCCTCTTGCGCCTTCTTATTGGCTTCCTTGGAGAGCTTGGTCTTATCAACCCTCTCACGGAAGGCTTGAATCTCGTTTTGCTTGCCATCTTTCCGGTTAAGCTCCTTCTGGATGGCCTTGAGTTTCTCGTTGAGATAATACTCCTTCTGCGCCTTTTCCATCTGCTTCTTTACCTGTTCGTTGACGCGGCGGTCCACACGGAGCTTGCTTATTTCTATCTCTAAGAGCTCTATTAATTTCTCCAATTGCTCTTTAGGGTCGAGGGTCTCCAACAACTGCTGCTTCTCCTTCACCTTCACCATGGTATGAGCGGCTATGGTGTCTGCCAGGCGGCTGGGGTTGTCGACCCTGATAGTGGAGACCAGAGCTTCGTAGGTGATGTTGCGGCTGAGCTTGATGTACTTCTCAAACAGGGCTACTGCTTCTTGCATCAGGTCTTCCATCTCGGGGTTAAGCTCTACTGTTATGGGCAAAGGTCTGATAATTACCTCGGTGAAGCTTCCTTTTTTGATCTTTAAATCGACCACCTGCGCTCTCTCAATCCCTTCTACCAGAACTTTCATATTCCCGCTGGAAAGCTTCTGATTCTGAATAACATTGGAGATAGTCCCTACCCGATAGATCTCCTCTGAGGTAGGAATGTCAACGGAGGCATCCTTCTGGGCTGCCAGAAATATTCTTCCCCCATGAAGCAGAGCATGATCGAGGGCTTTGATAGAATTCTGTCTCCCCACTACGAAGGGAACTATCATATGGGGAAAGACAACGATGTCCCGTAATGGTAAAAGGGGCAGGGTCTCTAAGATTTCAGGGGAATTTTTATGGGAGTTTACGAGCATATCTTCGCTTCCTCAATTAAGTTTAGTTCCTTATTTAATATAGGGCAGAGATCATAAATTATCCAGCCTTTTTTTCGATGAGGGTAATGGGGTTCTCCTCGTTCTCCACCACTTTTTTGGTTATGATGCATTCTTTGATCTTGGCCATAGAAGGAAGCTGGTACATAATCTCCAGCATAAACTCCTCTACAATCGCCCTCAACCCCCTGGCGCCTACTTTTCGCTTAAGGGCTAATCCGGCGATGCAATCAAGGGCATCATCAGTGAAATGGAGGCTTACGCCCTCAAATTCAAATAGCTTTTTATACTGTCTTGTAAGGGCGTTTTTCGGCTCGGTTAGTATACGACGAAGGGCATCTTTGTCCAGTTCGTCAAACAAACCAATGACCGGCAGCCGCCCCACAAACTCGGGAATAAGCCCGTATTTGATAAGGTCGGCAGGCATCACCTTTTCCAGAAGCCTCCCCACGCTCTCATCTCGGCGTGATTTAATCTTCGCTCCAAAGCCGACCGCTGACTCACCAATGCGGTTCTGAATAAGTTTATCCAGACCGACAAATGCGCCCCCACAGAGGAAAAGGATATTGGTGGTGTCAATCTGATAGAACTCCTGATGTGGATGCTTCCTCCCACCCTGCGGAGGGACATTAGCTACCACACCTTCTAATATCTTAAGCAGGGCTTGCTGCACCCCTTCGCCTGATACATCGCGAGTTATGGAGGGATTTTCGTCCTTACGGCTTATTTTATCAATCTCGTCAATATAGATGATTCCCCTCTCCGCCTTTTCTATATCGAAGCCTGATGCTTGAAAGAGCTTGAGGATGATGTTCTCCACATCCTCACCCACATAGCCAGCCTCGGTCAGGGTGGTGGCATCGGCTATAGCAAAGGGCACCCGCAGGTAGCGAGCTAAGGTTTGCGCCATAAGAGTCTTACCCGTGCCAGTGGGCCCGATGAAGAGGATGTTGCTCTTGGTAAGCTCTACATCGTCCACTTGCTGGCGTTTGAGCTCTATCCTTTTGTAATGATTGTAGACGGCTACCGAGATCTTCTTCTTCGCCTGTTCCTGCCCGATAATATACTGGTCTAAAAAAGACTTTATCTCCGCAGGCTTCGGCAGGGTGGGAAGAGGTCGGCTGCGGTCTATCTTCCGCTCTTCAGTGATAATATCGCCGCATACCTCAACGCACTCGTCGCAGATATAAACATCAGGTCCTGCAATAAGCTTCTTTACCTCGTTCTGAGTCTTATTGCAAAAGGAACAACGCAATGCAGGACTGTAGCCTCTGCTTCTGACCATTATTAAGTTTTCCCTCTCCTACCTTGTGTTAAAAGATGTAACCACCCTTTCCGGGGAGAAAAGCAAAGCGGCATCCTGCTAATCTTTATGTTTGGTTATCACCTCGTCTATTATACCGTATTCTTTTCCTTGCTCGGCAGTCATTATGAAATCCCTGTCGGTATCCTGCCTGATTTTACCAATCGTCTGACCGGTATGAACAGTGAGAATCTCGTTCAGCCGATCCCGGGTTCTCAAAATCTCTTTCGCCTGGATGTCAATGTCGGTAGCCTGACCTGAGAAGCCACCATAAGGCTGATGAATGATAATGCGGGAATTGGGCAGGGCGTATCTTTTCCCCTTGGCACCAGCAGCTAAAATGACGGCTGCCATACTGGCTGCTTGCCCAATACAGATGGCAGAAACATCAGGTTTGACAAATTGCATAGTATCGTAAATAGCCAGCCCGGGGGCAACTAATCCGCCGGGGCTGTTGATGTAGAGGGAGATATCCTTTTCGGGGTCGTCGGCTTCCAAAAAGAGGAGTTGAGCAATTACCAGATTGGCTATCGCATCGTCAATGGCAGTGCCGATGAAGATTATGTTATCTTTAAGCAAACGGGAAAAAATGTCATAAGCCCGTTCTCCGCGGCTGGTTTGCTCTATCACCATCGGAATAAGGTGCATCTATTTTTCCCCCTTGTTTACAATTATAGCCTTTTTTTTCAAAAAGTCAACTGTCTTCAAGAAAATGAGCTGGTTTTTAAGTTCTTCCATCCTGCCCTCTTTCTGCAGCCAGCCTTTAATATAAGCTACCGACTTGTTGTTTTCAGCGGCTATTCTCTCTATTTCGGTCTGCACTTCATCTGGGGTGACCACAATATTCTCTTGATGGGCAATCTGCTCTACAATGAGCCATTTCTTAACGCTCTTGATGGCATCGGGACGCTGCTCCTGACGGAACTTGTCCCAGTCGAACTCCACCCTCTTGAGGTCAATCCCCTGCATCACAAAATTGTTGGCTACCCGGCTGACCCGATGGTCGAGCTCCTGTTCTACCAAGTAGGGTGGGACCTCAAAGGTGTGGGCATCGCTTAGCTGGCCTAATAGCTCGTCAGTGAGGGCGCGCTCGGCTTCATCCTCTTTACGGCTGAGCAGGTCTTTTTCCATCTTCTCTCTTAGGTCGCCCAGGTTCTTTAAATCTCCTAAGTCGCGAGCAAATTCATCATCCAGAGTGGGAATCTCCTTGATTTTAATCTCTTTGAGCTTGACCTTGTAGTGCACCTTTTTGCCTGCCAGCTTCTTCCGGGGTAGGTCAGGTGGGTAGTCGATGGTGAAGCTCCTCTCCTGGCCCCGGTTCATTCCCATTAGCTGCTGGCTGAATCCCTCGAAGGTGCGAGGACTGCCCACCTCAATAAGGGCGTTTTCTTCCCGATGGCTGCCTCCCTGAGTGGGAGGGTCGAATTGCTCCACTATATCCAGCATGACCCAATCTCCGGACTGCACCCCCCGACCTTCCACCGTGACGAGCTGCGCTCCTCTCTCCTGCAAGTTGCGGAGGGCGGTCTCCACCTCCTCGGGGGTGACTTTGACCTCCGGGTGGGAGCCCTTGAGCCCCTCATAGTTCTCTACTTTAATGGGGGGCTTCACCTCAAAGCTGGCTTTAAAGCGGAGGGGCTCTCCCTCCTCAACGGTGATATCGTCCATCACCGGTGGGCTTATGGGGCTCAGGTGGTGCTGTTTGAGGGCTTCCTCGTAATATCTGGGAAGAAGCTTGTTTAAGACCTCATCTTTTATCTCCCGGCTGAACCGGGACTTGATAATGGGAATGGGGGTCTTGCCCGGTCGGAACCCCGGAAGGCGAGCAGTCTTCTTTATGGTCTGACTGGCCCGGTCTATCTCTTGTTGAACTATATCAGCAGGAACCTCAATAAGAAGCTCCCTTTGATAAGAACTTATCTCCTTCAACTCGACTTTCAAATGAATACCACCTTGTCAGTTAAAATGATTTACCTGCTATTAGCGGTCTGTAAAAAACATATCCATTGTAACAACTTTTGCGCATTTTAGCAAAAGCTTTTGCTCACTGCCAGTAATAAAGCTGACACAATTGACACTTCGCCTCTCATATCTTTCAGTCCCATGTTTTCATGTCAGTTGAGAATCATACATCGAGATAGTTCAGCCAATGGAAACCGTCAGCCAATGGATAGACGCCTCTTTCAATAGGAATAAAAAGGAATGTGCCCCTTCCCCTAAACGAATGGGGATAAAAAACCCCCTTTTTTTATTAAAGCTGCTGGAGGGATTTCTGGAAGTCTATCACCCGGGGCGGCTTTTTCCCCTGGGCGGGCTGGATGCGATGCCCCTCTTCTCTCAGGCGGGCGGCTTGTGTCTGGGCACCTCCGGGAAATTTCTGGTTCAGGCTGCCATCGGTCTTAATCACCCGCCAGTAGGGGGTAACCTCCTGCTTCCCTGCTGTGAAGTCCTCCTCGGCGGCTTCGGCGGCTATGCGGACGAAAATCCCGGTGGTTATGGGGCAGGTGAAATCGACCTTAAAATCCCTGGCCAGCCGCTCCCGAAGCTGTGCCTGGGTAACCAGCCTCCCCTTTTGCACCGTGCGAATGAGGGCATCGACATCCAGGGGTTTGGGGATCAGCATCTTGCCTGAGCCGAACCTCTTGGCCATCTTTGAATCCGGTGAGGCAAAGACTATCTTTGGCTCCTGCGGCTTCTCTAACTTCTCTCGCCAGGTTTTGCGGGTTTTAGCCATTGACTTTTACCTCCTCAATGGTTTTCAAAATTATATTCTAAAATCATCAAAAAAGTCAAAAAATATTTTCATGATTAATATTGGCTAACATTTCGTAAAGTGAGCGCGGTTACCTTATGAATAACAAGGCGAAGGAAAAAGTGATGGGTATTATTTTAGAATGATGAGTCTCTGAAGGATAACCGGAATGATAACTTAATCTTGTGCCCAAGGTAGACCTTAAAAAATCCATAAAAGAGAAAAGATTATCAAAAGTCAATTTTTGATAAATTTTCATATAATAGACCGTTCATCTTATTATATCTTTCAACAAGTCGAGATAATCTAATAACAATCTTGTTATGAGAAAATTATTTCTGACGATTTCTTTACCCTTTTCGCCCATATTTTCCGCTAAATTGGGATTTTGCAAAATTTGTATAATCCTATCTGCAAAGCCTTTTGTATCGTTAGGCTCAACCAAAAAGCCATTTTCTTCATCTTTTATTTGAAGAGGAATTCCTCCCACATTTGAAGCCACTACCGGTCTTCCCTTCCAGAGAGCCTCAGTTACGGTAAGTCCAAAACCCTCCCTTATTGACTTCTGTAGTATAACTGCAGAACTTCGCTGTAAGGCATTTACCAGAATATTGTTTTCACTGGTAATAAGTATAACATCATTATTATTTATTAATTTTTGTGCCATTTGCTTTACTTTCTCATTAACCAGACAGGCTTCCGGGTCATCTGCTGCCATACTTCCGCATAACACCAATCTACAATCTATCTTTTCCTTGACCAGTTTAAATACTTCTACGACTCCCTGTGGGTCTTTCCACGGGTCAAATCTTGATATTTGGGTTATGAGCGGTTTATCTGTGGGTATACCAAATTTTTTGAGATATTTAGAAATATCTTTTTTTGAAATTTCCATATTTTTTGAAGAAAGTGGGTCAATAGCAGGTTGAATAACCTTCTGTTCTACTGGCAAGTCTTCTCTTTTATATGTATCACTTGAAAAAATAACCATGTCGTATCTAAGGATGAATTTTTTAAGGAAATTCCATAGCTCTTCATGAGGATTGGACAAATCTATATGGCATCTCCAAATCCAGGGCTGTCTTTTCTTGTAAAATGTTATCAGCGGTAGAGGCTGTGAGTCGTGTATGAATACGAAATCGTGATTTATGTGTGTGTAGACATAGAAATCCTCGTTTGCCTGGACATACAGTTTTTTCTTCATTTCAGTGAAATGTATGGGGCTTCCCTGGAGTGCGTTATGGAATTTCTTGGTTATGGTAAAAAAATCCGGGTTTCCGCGCAATATTCTCCAGCCGGCGTCAATCCCTATGTAATTCATTAATGGTACGATAGATGACATAATCTCTGCCACACCACCACCTGCATAAGTAGAGTTAATATGTATTATATGCTTTCCGTAAAGTCTCCTTACCTTCTTTTGTATGGTTGATATAATTCTATCTCCCACAATTTCCCTATAATCTTCTAAAGTATGCATATTATTCCCCCAACAGTTCTTTGAGTAATAATTTCACATCCAC
>JAOUOQ010000168.1 GCA_029880275.1 Candidatus Aminicenantota bacterium
AAGCAGATTGTGGAGGTGGAGAAGGGTAAGCGGAAGCCGCTGCTCTGGGTGGGGAATCTGGAAGCCCGCCGAGACTTCACCGATGTGCGGGATACCGTGCGAGCCTACTGGCTCTCTCTGGAGAAGTGTCAGCCGGGAGAGGTTTATAATATATGCAGTGGTAAATCTTACACCATAAAAGAGGTTCTCGACCTCCTTCTCTCCATGACCAAAGTAAACATTGAGGTAAAGCAAGACCCTCGCAGGCTTCGTCCCTCGGATGTTCCCGTGCTGCAAGGAGACCCCACCAAGTTCAAAAAGGCCACCGGATGGGAGCCTACCATACCATTCACGCAGACCCTCAACGACCTCCTGGAGTTCTGGAGAGCGAGGGTCTGAAAATATTATCCCTATTATGCCTATGCGTGCCCTTATAACTGGAATAGCAGGATTCGCCGGCAGCCACCTGGCCGAGCTGCTGCTCGACCGCCGATATGAAGTGAGCGGGATTGATTATCCTGGTGCTTCCCTCCGAAACCTGACTTCCTGCCTCGATAAGGTAAAGCTCTATCAGGTTGACCTGAACAACTTCCCTCTCCTCACGGAGGCGGTGAGCGATTGCCAGCCCGACTTCCTCTTCCACCTGGCAGCTATCACCAGTGTCCAGGATTCCTGGGAGAACCGGGAACTCACCCTCCGCACCAATATCATCGGAACGATGAATCTGATGGAAGCCTGTCGTCACCTCGCCCATCTACCCAGGATTCTTCTGGTGAGTTCCTCCCAGGTTTACGGCGCGGTGGAGGAGGAGAAACAGCCCATTACGGAGGAGACTCCCCTTCAACCTCGCAGCCCCTATGCAGTCAGCAAAGCCGCCCTGGAGTTGCTGGGGCTGCAATACCTCCACAGCGAAAATTATCCCGTCTACCTGGTCCGACCATTCAACCACACCGGTCCCCGCCAGTCAGATAGCTTCGTCTGCTCCTCCTTTGCCCAGCAGATAAGCGAAGTAGACAGGGGCCTCCGCGAGCCAGTGCTGAGGGTGGGCGACCTCTCCGTGCGCCGCGATTTCTCCGATGTGCGAGATATAGTAAGAGGATACCTGATGGTAGTGGAAAAGGGGAAAGTGGGCAGGGTGTACAATCTGTGCAGCGGCAAGGCTTACTCCATCCAGAGCGTGGTGAAGATTCTCCTGAGCCTTTCTTCGGCGAAAATAAAGGTGCTGCAGGACCCCTCTCGTCTTCGGGTAGCTGAAACTCCCCTTTGCTACGGCGACCACTCTCGGGTCAGACGCGAGGTGGGCTGGGAACCGACAATCCCTCTTACCAGAACCCTTGAGGATACCCTTAACTACTGGCGGGATAGAGCGGCAAATAGCTAACCTTAAGAGAATAAACAGATAAGAATTACGCTACCTCTGCTGATAACAGAGGGATTAAGGGATTAGAAATATTTTTTTCTGTCTGATGCAAAAAATTCTTTACTTAATCTGCTTGGAGTAGTATACAATATATATAAAGGCGAGAAGGGGAAAATTTCCTCATACGATGAGGAGAGTTTTATTACCCTTTAGCTGAGAAAAGGTTGTTAATCTGAAGCCCTTCATATTGAGGGTTGTGAGTTATAGTGCTCAAGCGGAAGAACCGTGTTTCCGGGTAAGAGGAGAAGGTTCTTCATGTTCTCGCTTTCGCTTGAGATTGAAAAAACGGGGAGGGATGGTAACATAACAAGTCAATCATTTTTCGGGAAAGAGGAGGTGTAAGAGATGATAGGAATGTGCTTTATGTGTTTTCTTATTCTGCTGATTATCGGCATCGTGGTCACCTTTATTATGTTCTACCTGTTCAAGGTCCGCCCCGTGGCGGGATTCAGAGGACTCTTGACAGGTATCTTTGTAGCCTGGCTGGGGGGATGGCTGGGCTCCCCGGTATTCGGTAATTGGTGGCTTCATTACGGGATAGTCTACTATGTGCCGGCAATTCTGGGAGCCTTTGTCCTCTACCTATTCTGGGCTTGCTGTAAGGAAGCCAAAGGAGGAAAATAGAGAAAATATAACCATCAAAAGGTAACTATTACCTTCCCTCCCTTTTTCGTTTCTGCGCAATTACCTTGAAAGTTTAGCTACTTCGCTGTCGTCTGCCCAAAAAGGAGACCGTGAACAACAGCAGCAGACCGAGAGCCAGCCCCACCAGAAGGGAGTATCGGTAATGAAAGAACAACTGCCCTATTATAGTCGCGCCGCCTCCTCCCACCATCGAGGCTACTGCCCCTGAGGGCTTCACTTTTAACCGGTGGCGGTAGAATCCCGCCAGAATAGGAATTATCAGCCCGGCGGTAAAGATGGTGTAGCTGAGGCGGAAGGTCTCTATGATGCTCTGCAGGTGAACTGCTAACAGCAACCCCAGCCCGCCAAAGACCCCCACACAGATTCTGCTCAGCAGCAAAAGTCTTTTCTGAGACACCACCCTGGCCATCAGGTCATTGCTGAAAACCGTACTGGCGGTGAGAAGGACACTGTCGGCGGAGGACATCATCGTGGCTAACAGGGCCAGAAAAACAATATAGATCAGGGGGGAGGGGATGACCTCTATAATCATCCGTGGTAGAGCAGATGCAGGGTCGGCAAGTTGTGGGAGAATCTTCCAGCAGGATAGCCCTATCACAGCTATGGCGATGCCAAAGATAATTTTCGCCCCGCCCGCCAGTATCGAGGCTCGCCGGGCAACCCTCACATCACGGGCGGAGAGCAGCTTTCCGTAGATGTCCGAGCCTACCATATGCGGGAGACCGGTCAGCAATATGATGGAAATCAGGTCCATAATCCCGAAGTCATAGCCACGGACCATGGAGAGGGCTAACCGAGGAAGAGGGCTTAACCCTCGAGCATGCAGAAGCGAAAGAGGTGCCACTATAAAGCATATCCCTATTATCATAAGCGAGAACTGGAGGATATCCGAGTAAGCAACCCCATATTGCCCTCCTACCAATGTATAAAGGATGATTACAATGGCCACCGCTACCAAAGAGGTGAAAGGGGGCAATGGGGTGGTGGCTGTGATTATTGTCTGGCAAGCCTGAATCAGAAGAGCTAACCAGGCAATCTCTGTCAGCACCACCAGAATAGCGGCAACAACCTTAACCTTTTCATCATACATCCGAGCGGCAACCTCCGGAAGGGTCACTACTCCCATTCCTCTCACCTGGCGAGCCCAGAGGAGTCCCAGCCCTATAAGCCCAATACCTCCGGCTAAGTCCAGCCAGACGCCCACCAGCCCTCTGGAGTAGATGAAGGCGGTAGTCACTATGGTAGCCGACCCACCGATTGTGGTGGCACTGAGAGTGCTGGCAGTGGCGAAAACCCCTAACTTTCTGTCAGCAACAAAAAAGCCCTCCGCTGCTTTAACCTTGCCCCCTCCATAAGAGCCTATAAGTATCAGAGTAAAAAGATAGAGGGCTAAAATCATTAGTAGCAGCATGATTGCGTTCCTTTAGAGCGTTCACATTTTTTAAAACTAAGTCTTGTTCAGTCATATTATACATGCAGATATGTGAATTTTTTTAAAAAAAATCTTGACACAGAAGACCCTTTGTGATAAATATAAAATTGATATAGAGAGGGGGATACTTGTAAGCTCTTGTCTTTTAAAAATCATTTCAAGCTATGAAAGTACTATTTACATTAATTTTCAGTCTTCTTCTTATCTCTTCTCTCTTTTTGCCTCAGCTATTGGCGGATGATTTTGCCTCCCTCACCGGTATCGTTCGCGGCGAAGGTGGGCTACCGCTGTTTGGGGTATTGGTCTATCTTTCCGATGGCAGGGGCAGTCAGGTAGTAGGGCTCACCGACCGTCGGGGGAGCTATAGCTTCAACAAATTGCACCCCGGCATCTACCTGATGGAGCTGGAGTTGCTGGATTTTCCTCAGGTTGCTCAAGCGAAGCTGGTGGAGGTGAGTGCCGGGAATGAGGTAGTGGTTGATTTCACCCTGCCGGGGGTGTATCCCCTGAAGCGCAAGGGGGTGGAGGTAGGCTGGGTCTTTCGCGGTGGAAAGCGGGACATCTTTCGTCAGAGGGACACCGCCCTGAGTGGAGGAGAGAGCGGTAATGATTACTGGTTTATCCCGCTGAGGGAGGTGCAGCTGCTCACCTCGGTGGTAGTGGGTGAGGGTGCGGGAGCCTCCCCGGTGGAGAGCAAGGCCATGGTGGAGCTGGGCCAGGGAGCTGAGCAGAGGTGGTCGGTGATGGCGGAGATGGTGGAGCGGGATCTGAGGTGGTGGCGAGCCCGGGGGAGCTATCGCTGGAAGGCGGCGGAGCGGCATGAGGTAGAATTTGGTCTGAGCTATCGGGACCACTATA
>JAOUOQ010000169.1 GCA_029880275.1 Candidatus Aminicenantota bacterium
TCCTCCTGAGAGCGGGCTTTAACCTCTCTGAGCTCCCTTTCCAATTGAGCCATCTTATCATCAACCTTCTTCGAACTTGCCTCCAGCTCCTGCAGGTTTCCCCTGGCTTCCTGCAGCTTACTGTTAACCTGGTCGTTTTTCTCTTTAAGCCTCTTGACCTCCTCCTTCAGCTCGTCGATGTCGCTTCTCACCTGGCTAAGCTCCCGACTCATACACCCCGAGCCAACGCATAGGACCACCGTAATGAGCACTATGGGAATATAACTAACCTCTCTCCTCATTTTTTCCGGAAAATCTCCTTTTTTCAATAAAATGAATAATTTATATTAAAATTATAATAAGAAAATATCTCATTGTCAAGAATAAAATTCCCCCTTTTGAGAAGACCATATTCTTCACACAGAAGGCTGTTTTCTCATGATATGGGTATCTCTCTATAGTGGAATAAAGGGAGGAGAAGGCTCAAATCTGTCTGCCTGTGAGCACCTTCTTTTGATATTTGATATATGATAAATAAGGTAAAGGTAAACTTCTTTTTAAAATTTATATGATGAATCAGAAGCGGAAGCCGAAGCCGACTACCAACCGGGTGGTCTGTATCTCTTTGCCGCCGGGATTATGAAAGACAAACTTTAAGCGGAGGAAAGCGTCTTTTTTTATGAAATAATTTAATCCCACACCCACATTGGGAAATTGGAGGTCATTTTTTCGGTATATAATATCTTGCTTATCCTCCAGAGAAAGGTATGGTTGGTCGAAAACCGGGCTTCGATAATAATGATAAGCTACCATGTGATTAAAATCGTGCAGCCAGCCAAATCCCAGAATGATAAAGGGCTTAACCCACGGTATCTCTACAATGTGGATCAGACCATTGATGTCAAATAGCAAACGGTAGTTATCTACCTGAGCTACCTGATAATATATCAGCGGAGAGGTAGCTAATTCCGTCAGGTCGAGATCAACCGAGAAAGGCAGGTAGCTGAAGTCGGCTTCTATCCCAAATCTTTTGCTCAGATGATAGGTGAAACCAAGCCCATAGGAGAAATTCTTCTTCTCAAAGAAGCGTTGCTCGCCTCCCTTCCAACCTGCTCCGGCGTAGAGAGCTATCTCAAACCTGTCTCTTTTCTGCTGGGCACTAAGCATAGCAGAAAAAAGCATCGTGAACAACACCGCCAGGCTAAGTCCTTTCATTAGACTCATAAAACAGCCTCTGTAATGTTTTCTAAGCGGATAATGGTTAATCATCCTTCTTTTGACACATCTAATTCGCTAAAATTTACAAGAATAAATCGATTTTTATTTGAATCGGTAACTTAATCCTAAAGCCAGTCTCACATTTCGCAGCTCTTCCCTGCCAAATCCGTGGATTTTATATAACAGCCTTAGTGACCAATCCTCTTTTATCTTAACCTTTAAACCAGCACCAAATGTATCAATAATCGGATAAAAAACGGCAAGACAAAGCTCCCCCCTCTTTATTTCATACCGTTTTGATATAGAAGGGATAATGATAGTGTATGCAGCATGGTCATAGAAGAAAGCACTTAAGCCTCCGGTGAGAAATATCTTAACAGCTTTTTTGGTCTTAGGTATATTGAAATAAAATAGAAAACTGATGTCCCCAAAGAGACGATAGTTGGCACCCTCTATGGTAAGATACTCCGTAATCCATTCACCATTGACATAATTAAGGCTATCAGTTGAATACACCACTGCACGCGAACTATTGGGTAAATAATGGACTTCTCCTTGCAGACTAATACGCGGAGTAATGAAATACTCCAGACCCAGACTGAAGCAAGGCACATCAAATTCTGATAATGTTAACTTATCGGCGGTATAAAAAGCACGACCTATCCCTAAATAGCAGCTTGCCTCCATCCTCTTTTCATCCTTCTTCTGGGCATACAGATTAATCCCACAGCAAAGGAGACCGATAGTTACACCTATTATTATCAAAATTCTCTGGAACATTTTTTAAATATTATAACTAAATTTTAACATACTGTCCATATATTCTGTATATCAATTCATTCAGCTACCAAACAATGCAACCTTATAAGCCGCCATTTTTAAGATATTTATCAGCAAGTTTTTTGAGGATGGAATAAGGATTATAGAGCGCTAACTCGTTTAAAAGCATTTCGCTTATGCTGTTCATGCCGAAGCAGAAGCCGAAACCGGATATCCTCCGGGTGGTTTACCTGCCCTTGCTACAGAGCTACTGAAAGATAAGCCTCATCAGGATACGGTAATAGTTACTGAGGTGCTTTGTTCTTTGGTAAGATTCTTAGCTCTCAGTGTATATGTGGTTGTTTCACCTGGAGATACAGTTATGGTGCCTTCTTTTTCTACTCTTCCAATTCTTGGCTCTATATAAACTTCTGTAGCATTTTCTGTTGACCATCTTAAAGTTGAGGATTCTCCTTTGTTAATCTTTGATGGATTTGCCTCAAAACGATATATTCCTGGTTCACACAATAATTCTGAATGCTCTATAAATACATAACTCGCGTCCCATATAATTATGAAATTTTTATATGCATTCCCTTCTTTGAAAAAGCAATGGATAAAATCTTTATCCATTGATGGGCTAAACAATTTTGAAATAACTGCATATAACCCGGGCATATTATTGAAAACAGATGTATAAATCACGAGAAAATCGTAAGTTTTAATTTGAAGTTCATATATAAATAAAAGTTCTTCTTCATCATAACAGTGGGGACTACGGGGATCCATAAATTCTAATAGTTCATCACGGTTGGCTTCAAGCTCGATAATAGCGTCTGTCAGGTCTGTGTAAGGAGTAGCCATAGCTTTTAATACAATGTCCAGCTCAATAGCTTTTTTTGATGTAAATCTATCTATTTTAATGTTGGGAAAACAATTGTCAGACCGATCGTATACAATAATCAAGTATTTTGAATCTTTTAAATATCCCTCAACGTTAATATTAGATAAAGGCTGATTATTTTCATTTTTAACATTTACCACTATTACATACCCGCTTTCATGGAAAATAAGAGCCGCTTGACCATCATGATAAGTTGTTCCAACAGAGGTTTCAATTAAAGCAGGATGAGTTGGGCTCTTTATTTCACACGATAACAAAGATATCAAAATGAGAAGGACGGAGCATAAAACTAACTTTTTGCAGCTCATAATCAGCTCCTATTAGACTCACTTGATGATAAAAAAAGGAAACGAACATCATTTTTGTTTGGATAATACAAAGCATAAATATACATCGGTTTTTTTCATTCAGAATCTATAACTCAATCCAAATGCGAATCTGGAAGTTTGTATCTCTTCACACCCAGCGCAGTGGATTTTGTATAGAAACTTTAACGCCCAATCATCCAAAATATTCACCTTTAAACCGGCACCATAGTTAATATATATAAACCGAAACTCCCCATATCCACATTTACTAAATTCCAGAGTTTGCAGAGAGACTACGATACTCTCCATCCAGTCATATTGATAGCCTGTCCCCACGGTGAGAAACAATCTTATTTTAGGTCTTTTAATCTTAGTCAGATCAAAATGGAATAATAAATTGATATCCCAGATGAGGCGATACAGATCATCTATCTTAACGGTTCTCTCATATCTACTTATTGAGGGACCACCAGACACATATGCTATTCCTGAGAGATAGTTGATTTCACCCTCTAAGCTGATACGAGGAGTGAGGAAATATTCCACACCCAGCCCATAGCTGGGGGCTGCATAAATAATAGGAGCGCCTTCTGTACCATGCCCCCCTCTGCCGAAATAGCAGCTTACCTCCCACCTCTTATTATCCTTCTCCTGGGCAGATAGATCAGTCTCCCAGCAGAGGAGACATATAGCTAAGCAAAGTATCGCGATTATAATTTTCATAGAAGTTTTGATAATATTATAACCATTTTTTACTATTCGTTCAATATCTCTTTTTACCCTCATTTAGTTTCCCCAAATATCACAAAGAAGCAACAGAGAGCTTAGCCTCCCTCTATACCTGCCAATCTCGGGGAATACCCATTCATTAGAGGCTATGGTGAAAAAAGAGGAAAAGAGTAGAGAAAAAAGATGTGTAAAAGGGGAGTCAGCCGAGAGGGGGTTTCGTCTCCTCTTCCTTATCGAGGGAGGCTAATTTCTCCTTAGCCTCAGCTACCCATTGGTTCTTCGGATACTCCTCGATTAATTTCCTGAAATAGATAGCCGCCTCGTTTTGGTTGCCCAACTGCCAGAGAGCCTCCCCCAGATAATAGTAAACTTCGCCCTGCCACATGCTGTTAGGGTACTCCTTCAGAACACCTTGAAACCTC
>JAOUOQ010000170.1 GCA_029880275.1 Candidatus Aminicenantota bacterium
TCAGCCCCCTCCCCTGCTCATTAAAACAAGATGAGATTACTCACCCTCTGCAGCTCCTGTTCCCGGCTACTCTTGATTCCCGCTTCATCATTGAGCTAATTTTCACCTTTTGATACGCAAAATGTGAGCTCATCATCTAAAAAATTAATAATTTACCACATAATAGCATATATCATATGCTCCACTTATGTTTTTAAACATTTTTAGACCGCTTTGGCAATAGTAATTCACTGCTGGGTAAGGATGTTTCCTTTTGAGCACACCAGGGGGGTGAGGGATGCCAGTTTCATCTCTATTAAGGGTGGAGAACACGGGCATTATCTGTGTTCTATATTACTTGATTTTTGCTGAAAGGTAGTTTAGAATAGGAAGCCCCGCGAACGACTTTCCGGGGATGGCATCAAGTTAGCAATATGTTAATTGACAGAACTGAGGGGGTGATTTTTTCCCATCCTCTAATTTCGAGTCCGAAAGGGGGTTGCCGATGGAACTTTCAGGAATTCAGAAAATAGTAGAGAAGAATGGTACGCACAGGTCAGCTTTAATTCCTATATTGTTGGACATTCAGGATGAATATAACTTCCTTCCCCGGGATGCTCTAACTCATGTTGCTCAGAGCTTGGACATATCTTTAGTAGATGTCTATCGCGCCGCCACCTTTTACAAATACTTCAGCTTAGTGCCCAGAGGCGAACATCTGATTCAAGTCTGTTTGGGCACTGCCTGCCATGTGAGAGGAGCCGCCCGGGTGTTAAGTGAAACACAAAGAAAGCTGAATATACATCCCGGAGAAACTACCGAAGATAAGCTATTTACTCTGGAAACTGTCAACTGTCTGGGAGCTTGTGCGTTAGGTCCCATTGTTGTGACAGACGGCGAATATCACGGACAGATGACCGTATCCAAAGTTGATAAGCTTATAAGGAGCTTTGAAAAACAAGAGAGGGTCAAAAAAGATGAACAGAGCCAAAAGCATTGAGGAATTGGAAAAGCTAAGAGAAACGATAATAGAAAAACGAAAAGTGAAGAAAACTTGTATTACCGTATGTAACGGCACCGGTTGCCACGCGTATGGTTGCGAAAAGATTACTCAAGCCTTTGCTGACGAAATAAAAAAACAAAATTTAACAGACAAAGAGGTTGAGGTTAGGGCTACCGGTTGTCATGGATTTTGTGAAAGAGGACCTATTGTAGTTATTCAACCGGAAGAGTTATTTTATCAAAGAATAAAAATTGAAGATGTGCCCGAGATAATCTCCAAGACCATCATTAATGGAAATATCATTGACCGGCTCCTTTATGTTGACCCCACCAGCGGAGAAAAAATATCCAGGGAAAGGGAAGTTCCCTTTTATAAAAGGCAGCAGCGCATCATCTTTGGCAGCAACGGATTGATCGACCCCACCAGTATAGAGGACTATCTGGCCATAGGTGGATATAAGGCTTTAGGCAAAGCCCTGACAGAGATTACCCCGGAGCAAGTAATCGAAGAGGTGACGCTTTCCGGTCTGCGGGGAAGAGGCGGTGCGGGATTCCCCACCGGTCTCAAGTGGAAGCTCTGCCGCGCTAACCCAGGGAATATAAAATACATAATATGTAATGCCGATGAGGGTGACCCCGGAGCTTATATGGATAGGTCCTTACTGGAGGGTAATCCCCACAGTATCATAGAGGGCATGATAATTGGTGCCTACGCTATTGGTTCCCATGAAGGCTATATCTTTGTCCGAAGAGAATATCCATTGGCGGTACAGAATGCCACCTGGGCAATTGAGCAAGCTGAAGAGTATGGACTGCTGGGCGAGAATATATTAGGTTCGGGCTTTAGTTTTGCCATCCATATTGTCAAAGGGGCGGGAGCTTTTGTCTGCGGCGAAGAGTCGGCTTTGATGACCACTATCGAAGGAAAGGTCGGAGAGCCAACCCAACGCCCTCCCTACCCTGCTCAGAAAGGGCTGTGGCGTAAGCCTACAGTCATCAACAATGTGGAGACCTGGGCTAATATCTCCCACATTATCAATCGGGGAGGTAAATGGTTCGCCAGCCTGGGCACCGAAAAGAGCAAAGGGACCAAAATCTTCTCTCTGGTGGGAAAGGTAAACAACACCGGACTGGTCGAAGTCCCAATGGGTATCACATTGAGAAGCATCGTCTTTGACATAGGTGGAGGGATTCCCAAAAGGAAGAGGTTCAAGGCGGTGCAGATTGGCGGACCATCGGGGGGTTGTATCCCTGAAAATTTGATAGATTTGCCTGTCGATTACGAGAGCCTGACCGGTGCCGGGGCGATTATGGGCTCGGGCGGTCTTATTGTCATGGACGAAGATACCTGCATGGTGGATATTGCCAAATATTTCACTAAATTCCTCCACGAGGAGTCCTGTGGCAAGTGCTATACCTGCCGCAAGGGACTGCAGCGGATGCACGAGATATTGTCCGACATCACCGAGGGAAGAGGAAAGGAAGGCGATATTGAGCTGCTTGAAGAGTTGGCGCTTGTAGTAAAAGATACCACCATGTGTGGTTTGGGTCAGACTTCGGCTAATCCCGTTCTGAGCACAATACATTATTTCATGCACGAGTATGAGGAGCACATCAAATATAAAAAATGCCGGGCTGCCGTATGTACTAAACTGATATCTTCACCTTGTCAACATACCTGCCCTATCGATACCGAAGCTCCCGTTTATATCGCTTTAATTGCCAAAGGTCAATTTGATGAAGCTTATGACATCATTATAAAAGACAATCCTTTGCCCAGTGTCTGTGGTCGGGTATGCAGTCGCCCCTGCGAATTCAAATGTCGCGCCGGCATGGGCGGAGACCCAATTTCCATCAGGGCGCTCAAAAGATTCGCCACTGACTACGCTAAAAAACTTAATATCAAACCTAAATTCAAGCCAGTAGAAAGGCGGGGGCAAAAAGTAGCTATTATTGGCTCTGGCCCTGCAGGTTTAACTGCGGGCTACTACTTGGCAAGAAATGGATACCAGGTTACTGTATTTGAATCGCAAAAAGTTGCTGGTGGCATGTTAGCACTGGCTATTCCTGAATTCCGATTGCCAAGGAAATCTTTAGAATTTGACCTTGATGCTATCAAGGATGCAGGAGTTGAAATAAAGACAAATGTTACCATTGGCAAGGATATCGATTTCAATGACCTCTTTGATAAATTGGGATTTAACGCCGTCTTCATCGCTACCGGTGCCCATAAGAGCTTTAGCATGGGAATTCCGGGCGAAGATGCCAAAGGAGTGATAGAGGCGTTAGAATTATTGAGAGCCGTAAACTTAGGTGAAGAGGTAAAAGTAGGGAAAAGGATTGGCATTATAGGCGGTGGTAACGCAGCTATTGATGCTGCCAGAGTTGCCTTTCGTATGCCCGGATGCGAGGAAGTAACTATCATTTATCGCAGAACAAGAGCAGAAATGCCAGCATTTAGCGAGGAAGTTGACGAAGCTATCGAGGAGGGCATTAATATCAAGTTCCTGGCGGCTCCCACCAAAATTATAACCAAAAATGGTAAGCTTACCGCGGCAGAATGTATCAAGATGAAATTAGGCGATTTTGATGCAAGTGGAAGAAGAAGACCTGTTCCTATCGAAGGTTCAGAGTTCATCCTCAATTTGGATACCATGATAATGGCTATAGGGGAACAGCCTGATTTGTCATTTATGAATAAAAAACATCAAATTGAAATCTCTCCAAATAACAGGATAATCGTTGACCCCGAGACTCTAAGCACCAACAGAACGGGAGTATTCGCTGGAGGGGATGTGGTCACCGGTCCTTATACTGTAGTGGAAGCTATTTCAGCAGGAAAGATCGCTGCAGAAAGTATTGATAGATATTTAAAAGGTGAATCATTGCAAAGAGAATACAAAGTAACAAGACCTTGTGCCTATATTGAGCCAGTGGAATTAACCGATGAAGAGTTAGGAGAAATTAAGGCTGTTGAGATGCCAAGCTTACCAGTAGAAAAAAGGGTAAAAAATTTCAAAGAAGTAGAATTAGGCTTTGATGAGAAGATGGCTGTAAAAGAGGCTCGGCGTTGTTTGAGATGTGAGTTAGAACTCAAAGAGGAAGAGGCAAAACTTAAAAATGAAGTGACCGCATAATCTATGTTAATAGGAAGGAAAAATATATGGTTAGCCTAATAATTAACGGAATGGAAGTCCAGGCTGAGGAGGGGTGGACCCTGCTGGAGGCTATCCGCTGGGTGGGATTCGATGTCCCCACCCTGTGCTACAATCCCGGTCTCACCCCTTACGGGGCGTGCCGACTTTGCGTGGTGGAGATAGGCAAAGAG
>JAOUOQ010000171.1 GCA_029880275.1 Candidatus Aminicenantota bacterium
TATTAGGAGAGGTAGTTGTAAATTCTTTAAATGCGTTTCCTTCTGGAAAAAATAAATGGATAAAATCTTTTTCCATTTGCCCGAGGCTTAACAATCTTGGAACAACTGCGTATACCCTTGGCATGTGGGTAAAAAGAGGAGCAGAAACCAGGAGAAAATGAGTAAACTTCCATGAATTATCATAATATGATGAAAGTTTATCTATATCAAAACAAGGTTGTGGAATGGGATTTATAAATTCTAATATCTCATCACGATTGACTTCAAGCTCGATAACAGCTTCTGTCAGGTCTCGAGGGGCAATAGCCATATTTATTGCTTTTAATATAATATCTAGCCTATTGTCTGCTTGCGGATCTAATGTATCTATTTTAATGTTTGGAAAATAATTGCCGGATTGGTCGTAGGCAATTATCATGTATTTTGAACCTATTAACCACCCCTCAACTTCAATATTATTTAAAGGCTGATTGTTTTCATCCATAACAGTTATCAGAATTGAACGCCCAGTTATATGGAAAATAATAGGAGCTTGCCCCAGAGCATCGGTTGCTCTAGAGCCTATTTCAATAGAATCAGGTTGAGTGGGTATCTTTTTTCCACATGATATAATTAATATCAAAATGAATATGCAGGAATATGAAACTATTTTTTTGCAGCCCATAATTGGCTCCTATTAGACTTAGAAGAACTTATCACCTAAATTTTTTCTATTATCCTTTCTTAAATTACATAGGTGTTTTTCATTTTTATTAAAATTCAGGCAACTTTAATTCAAAGACTGCTCTTTCTTGCTTAATGGAAAAGAGAATACTTATTTTCCTAATTAAAATGAGAAGCAAACTACATATTCACCTGGATAATGAATGGCAAGCGTCACTTCTTCACCAGAGTAATATCCATATTGGTCAGCTTTTCTGCCGGTCTGAGAGCCAAAACTCCCAGAGAGCAGGGCTGGTAATCGGGATGGTGGACTTCTATGAGAAGCTTTTTGTGCGGATTGATATTTCTGATGAAGAATACCCCATCATTTACAGTGGTCTTTCTCCCGCTGTGCCAGTCAATCTTTAGAGAAGATTTTATCTTATCAAGGTAACTAACCTTTATCTCAGCACCGGCTATGGGTATATTGGATTCGTCCTTTACTACACCCTCTATCTCCACTGCCTGGGGAAGCGATACAAAGAGATTGCTCACCAACTCTCCCAGCTTTACATCAAGCTGCTGCACCTGGCACCCATAGCCATGAGCTCTGATGATGACCTCTTTGGCTCCCTCATTCAGTCCTCGGGCTTCGAATGTCCCCTCCTCATCGCTCACCACGGTCTTAATCTCTACGCCGGAGTCAGTCCTCTCGGTAATGGTGATGTTGGCCTCCTGGATGGGGATACCGGTCTGCTCGTCGGTTACCACTCCCCTGATGATAGCCTCTGGCTGGAGATGGAAATCCTGAACAATCCTGTCTGATTTGGTGAACCTTACCACACATCTTTTCACGGCATACCCTTCGGCTTTGATGGTCAGGATGACCACATCGTAGAGGGAGGTTATCTCAAAGGAGCCCGAGGAATCGGTGGAGACGGGAAGGGTGATGAGCTCATCATCCTCCGCCGCACTGCCGGGCTCTATCTCTATCACCGCTTTTTCTATGGGAGCACCACTGCGGGCATCAAATACCTTCCCCGAAATTATTCCCCTACTTTGCCATAAGTTTGCCGTTTCCCCCGAAAATGCCAGGGGGATTAAAATCACCAGACTTCCTGCCATTACATAATATAACTTTGACCTGAAAATAGCTTTTTTTCCCAATTCAAATACCTTCCTTTTTTCGTTAAGGTTCCACTAAATGCCCCCATGCTTTTAATCTGATTTTGGCGTTTGTTTGCCAAGTTCCATAATCTCTACCTGATACATTCTTCCAGTTTGATATTACCTCATAGCAGCGATCTAAGTCACAATTCAATACGACACTGCAATTTGGAAAATATAATGTTTCTATATAATCATCTCCCCACGGATCATAATCATCCAGCTCATAGATTACCATATAATTTCCACCTACGGTGAGAACCTCACCGTTTAAATACTCTCACCCAAAACGCTCTAATTCTCGTGGAATCTCATACCTACGATATCCCCCTCCATATCCGTTTTCCCCTAGCCAGCTAGGTGAGTGTTGTTCATAGCATCCCTCCAGTGGTACATAAGCATCATTATACAAAGATACGCAACTTGGGTCTGGAGGTGCCCATTCATAATCGGTGCAACTATTCCACTGCCTCCATCCATCATCTGGATACCAACCCTGAAATTGATCATCATCATATCTGGACCCTACATTTGAATCAACCCCCCAATTCCCATATGGCGCGCGCCACCACATACATTCTGCCCATACACTACCGTAGCAATGCCTGTCTGTGTTCTCCATCTGGAAATACACATCACAGTACATACGACCTATAATAGATGAATTTTTAGGGGCAAAAATTGAGAGAAAAGCCATAGCCAAAACCCCAATTGTGATTGCTTTGTTCAGCCCTTTCATTGTCTCTTCCTTTGTTAAAAAGGGTTTTTATTTAGAACCGATAGCTTAATCCTAATGCTATTCTGTTAGTTTGAGCCTCTTCGCCTGCAAAGGTGTGGATTTTATATATGAGCCTTAATGCCCAGTCCCTTGTAATATTTACATTAAAACCGGCACCAAAGTTAATCATTTGAAACCAGAAACTTCCATATCCATATTTAAACTGTTCCAGAGTTTTGAGCGAAACAATTATGTCTTCAACACGGTCATACTGAAACCCTGTGCCCACGGTGAGAAACCATCTCATGGCAGGTTTTTTGAACTTGGTGAGGTCGAAATAGAACAGGAAATTGACATCCCACAGCAGGCGATACTTTTGCTCATGCCCAATGATGTGTATAGGAGCCTCCCACCAGGGTGGTAAACCCCCGTAAGGGGGAAGCGCATAAGCTGTATTCGGGAGATAGTTGATTTGCCCCTCAATGCTAATACGCGGGGTGATGAAGTATTCCAGCCCTACACCAAAGTTGAGCACATCAAAAAAAGTAGAGCCATACCTATTCTCGCTCCCTCGCTCCCCTGTTCCCAAATAACCGGTTATCTCCCACTTTTTATCATCCTTCTTCTCCTGAGCAGAAAGGTCAACCCCATAGCATAGGAGAACTATGGCTATACTTAGTATGGCTATTAAAGGCTTCATAGAGACTATGGCTCCCTTAAAGCCAATTTCCCTTTTAACCGCCTCCTCAGAGTTGAGCGTATTTAGTGTAACAACATATTTTATTTTTGTCAAGAGAAAAATTCAATGAAATCGCATTTTTATAATGAGTGAGTTTCGTACCTGGCTCAGAGTGATACTTTTCTCCCATTTTTCTCACTTTGGTCAAATGATGGGAGAAAACAGGCAGACTATAGATAATAGTTTATTGGGTAAAATTCCCAGCGGCAATCTTTTGAAAAATAAGTAGATAATTAGTGTGAGAGCTACCTGATAACGGGGCAAACGAAAATAAGGCAAAAAAATATTAAAAACAAAGAGCTTTCCTTTTCCGCTTACAAAAAATCTTGCCTTTCATCTTCAAGCACACCACGCTTTAACAGAATGGGGTTGATTTTTCCTTACCTACCAGCGTAAGATAACTACCTGTGCTGCCGACAGCTTAGCGGCGGCGGGATTGTCCACCAAAGGGACAGAGATGAGCAAGATATATTTAGCCTCCACCTCGCCCCGAAGGGTAGAGCTGCTCCGCTCGCTGGGGCTTGATTTTTCGGTTCTGCCGGTAGAGGTCGCGGAGAGCCATTCCACCGAGGAGTCTCCCCGGCTGTATGTTCAGCGGATGGCACGGCAAAAAGCCATGCAGGGGGCGGAGGGTTTAACCGAGGGGCTGGTTATTGCCGCCGATACCGTGGTGGTGATTGATGACACAGTGCTGGGTAAGCCGCAGACCAGGGACGATGCCGCCCGTATGCTGGGGCTTCTGCAGGGGAGGGTGCATCGGGTGATAAGCGGAGTCGCCCTCTACTGCGTCCAAACCCAGCGCTGCCTCACCGACGCCGAGGAGACCGAGGTGAAGTTCGCCGCCATGACCGACGAGGAGGTTCAATGGTACATCTCCACCGGTGAGCCGCTGGACAAGGCGGGCGCCTATGGGGTGCAGGGAAAAGGGGCGGTGTTTATAGAATGGGTTCGGGGTTCCTACTCCAATGTGG
>JAOUOQ010000172.1 GCA_029880275.1 Candidatus Aminicenantota bacterium
TAGTCTCTGGGGATGTTTTGTACGGTTTTGATCTCAGGGTTTTCCTCGGGGGATTGCTCTTTTTCATCTGCACTCGCTGGCGGTGAAATATCTGTAGCGACATCTTCTGCGGCGGACTCAGGGGTGGGCACTGGCTTCTGATCCTCAATCATTTTAGGGGAACAATGGCAGATAAGCATACTGATAGCGAGAATTAAAATCCAGAGCCATAATCTTTTGTGAGCAATCATTTTTCAGTTCCTAAAACTCATAGCTTATCAGGCTGAAAATGGTAAACCCATCCCACTCATAGCCCCAATTGGATGTTCTTTTTAGATAGCCAAGCCCAAGCCCGGAGGCAATCGACTCGGATAACCTGTATAATATGTTCACCCGGTAAAGGTTGAGGTGATCAATCCTCCTTTCCTCTTTCCATGTCTCAGTAGCTTCATAAAAATTGTTAACCATAGTTCCGCCGACATCTATTCTTATGCTTTCAGAAAGGTAAAATCCCATTGTCCCACCATATGATTTGCTGATGAAATAGTAAGCCCAGTAAGAGAAATAGGTATCCTGATTAAAGTTTAATAAGAAGTAGGTATAGTCGGAGAACCTGAATCTTAATGAAGCCGAACCGGCTAACCCTTTATAATCCTTGATATCAAGTGATGGAAAGATTAAATAGGCAAAGCCCATTTTGAAGGTGCCCTGGATAAAGGCAGAGGGGTCGAATTCGGCTCCCCATAAAGCTCGGTAGGAAACGGAGTTCAAATCGCTGGTGGGATTATCAAAATTGTATTTGACATAATTGAACTCCGATAAAGCGGCGGTCTTGGGGAGTATCTGCTGCCGGTAGGTGATGCCGAAGGAGTTTTTCCTATGGTCTAAAATCTCATCCAGCTTATAACCTCGAAAGGTAGCCTGGGAGTCGTATCGCAGGAGGTCTTGATTATAGGCAAATTTAAGAGAGGTCTTATCCGATGGTTCGTAGTTAATGCCCATATTCAGGCTGTTGACGGTATGGAGGGTTCGGATATCAATCTCATAACCGAAGCGTTCCCGCGCTCTGGCATATCCTTCTTCTATGTAAAAAGTGAACCTGGAAAGGTAAAATTCCAGATGGGCATCAGCATAACGATTAAGATAGTTCTGAGAGGGGGTTCTGGCAAACCACAGCCAGCCCAGCTCTCCACCAAAATCGAGAAACCCTCTGTTGCCTAACAAGAGGACCGAGCGCAGGCCAGCCGTCGGTGTTGCCGTATAATCCGCTACTGGCTTGCGGGACGAATAGAAGATGTTGCTATCATAGCCAATATTCTTTATAGAAAAGCTGGGCTTCAGCCTGAAGGGTCCAATTTTTATATCAGAAGAATATACCGAAGGAGGGAACCTGGAGTTTTTCTGGACTCTTTTGGTTTTTTCCGAAGAGCCTGATAAAGGAGCAGTTATTAGGATTAAGAATATAGCACTTAAATAGGTCAGGAATTTTTTTTGAGGAATACACATAACTTTCTTAGTCTCAAAGTAAAATAGGGGGTAAAATAATCTACCTGGAATCAAAAGAGCAAACTACCCTTCCCCCCTTATTAAACATATTTCCCCCTCTCAACTGAGATAGGCTATTTCGCGAGTCTTCTGATTAGTTCACACTATATATAGGCAAGTACTTGAAGTTTACAGTTCGATTGGCATGGTCAGGAGAGCCATATCCTATGAACCTGGTGTAACAGGGCTTGCATAGACTTTATACATTAGATAACCGAGAGCCGCACCTGAGCCGATGGGGATCAATAGTCCAAAAAGTCCCTGTGTCTGCTTCAGCATCAAAGGAACAGCAGTCTGTTTATTGGCCACAACTGTAAGAACTTTATCAGAGACGTAATCCTTTTTCTCTGTTATTACAACAATCTTATATTCTCCTGCCGGGATACCTTCAATCTTGTAAATTCCATACTTGTCGGTTTTACTGCTGAAAAAGGTTTCGCCTGTTCCATTATTGATAGCTTTAACCTCTGCTCCCTCCACTGGGCGATATTGTTGTAATATTGTAGGCCATATAACTTTAACCTCCTCTTCACCCGTAGAGCTAAGCTTTTGGAAGACCACGCCTACAATATCCCCTTTCTCCACCTCTGCAACCGAATTTTTAGGAAAACTGAGGGCAAAACCAGCAAAAGCCAGAAAGAAAACCAACAGCTTGCTAAAAGCCAAACTCTTAAAATGCATTTTCGCCTCCTTGAAAGCTAATGTTCTATTTACTTGGTATTTCCTTTTTGCAAAATACCAATAATTCTCTGCTTGGGAAAGTTATATATGCTAAAAATAACTGCAGCTTATCGATATCGCTATATTTATTGCATTTATATTATTAATATAGCTACATATATGGCATTTGTCAAGAGAAAAATGCATTATATTTTCTGAAAAATATATGAGCTTTCTGAAAACGCTTTAATATTACCATCTTATGAAGATTATTAGTTAATAATAAACATTATTAAATTGAATTAGAATAAAATAAGATTAAATAAGTTATTATTGACAAATGTAATCATTTATTAGTGAAAGTTGAAGAGAGTTAGTGAAATACCGTAATTTAAAACGGAGCTTCAGATGATTATCTTTACACAAGTTTTTCATCTTAGGCATTGACTTACTAATCAACTTATGCTATGTTTTAAAGCTGTAACCCGCAGGGAGATATTCATTTCTCTGAGCTAATAAAATACAATAAGATAGCATTGCTGATTCGCCTCCTTGTTTCTATACTAATTGCTTATTTTATCCTTTTATTCCATCCCTCTGATGAAAGATAAATTAAAGTTTAGCAACAAAATACACATTTGTCAAGGGATAAATTGCAACATACGGGTAATTATGCGAATATTGTTGCAATGAATGATGTCAAAACTAGACTTGGAGTAATAGTTGGTACCAATGTTGCTAAATTTGCTCTCATGATTGCAGAAAATAGGCGGACTATAGACAATTACTTAAAAGGTAGAATGCCTCGTAGAGAGTTTTTAAAAAGACTGGCAGAAAGGACAAATATAAATATTAATTGGCTATTAGCGGGAAAAGGACCGAAAGAACTTTGGCAGTAGAAAAATAAGCAGAAGTTCTTTACGAGGCTCCTACCATAAATATCATTGCCAGTAAAGAATAAAAAAGCTTCTCCCGAATCAAATTTCCTCTGAGACGTGCTTCACAATACACAGTAATAGCAGAACCTGTCGTTGCCGACGACTTCTATGTATAAAGCAAAAGAATAGAGAAAGCTTTGTTGTTATCCATAAAACATAGCTTAAGCTAGGGGACATCTATCGGTGTTTACAAGTGTGAGGCAAATGCATGCATCCTATTATCAATGAGGGCCTTATCGTCATCATTTACCTCACGGAAAACGACCCTTTAAAATTATAAAATCACATTGTTGCCTTTCGCTTCACAGATGCTATCATGGTAAAATACTTTATTTTGATCGGATAGGAGTATATATTCAAACCCCATAATACTGCTTAATATAAACCTACGCTGCTAACACCATGAAGTATGCCTAACCCCATTATGGGCATAGTGGATTGGCGGGGAGGCAAACATGAATATGGTGTTTATCTTCTTTTCAAGCCTAAATACTACAAATACTTGCCAGAATAGCATCAGCCTTTCATATTACCTCCTTCGTCGGAAAGTTAGCAATTGGCCAGAGGCTCTTTCCCTTGATGACTGAAGAGAGCAAGGGATTACAGTGAGCATTGATGATCTATAAGGCAAATGCGATGATAAAACAACCTTGTGCATTTTATTAGACTTCTTTAAAAAGTGCTTTCTCAGGAAAACTGTATTGAGGGGGGAGTTTCGCATCGATATGTCCCTTTCGGGAAGTATCATATCTTTTCATAAAAATTATTTAATTTTTTAAGATGACTTTGTGACAATATTGTGACTGAAATTTAGACAAACTGATACTGTTTGGTACAAATTGGTGCAGAATAAATTTCTCTGCAACTATAAGAGAGTGTAGGAGTTATTTTTTATTTCAATAACTTAGGAAATGGCTTGCCACGGATTAGAAGTCCGTTGCTCTATCCACTGAGCTACAGGCGCACCCTTGGTTTTCAATAAGCTCTTCCTCTCTCTGGGCACTGACCCTTTCAGCAAGCCTGTTGGATTCTGACACACATTTCCTCGTGTTGATGCCTATATGAGAGATTCGAGCCTGTTCATACCTTAAAATATAGCATTTAACTC
>JAOUOQ010000027.1 GCA_029880275.1 Candidatus Aminicenantota bacterium
CGCCTCCCACAATTTTGGCGATGTCTCTTATTATGGTGACGGCGTTCAGTCTGTTGGTCAGGTCGGGGGTCAGGGCAACCAGCAGGGAGGCTTTATCATTGAAGTTGGAGCCCAATACCACCACTCCCGACTTTATCCGGCTTTTCACTACATCGGAATAGTTTCGCAGAGATGAGGGGTCAAAATCCATCAGCTTCTGGGCGACCACCTTTACCCCCTGGACGAGCCTCTCCTCCATAGGGGCTTCCCCTCCGCCGGAGGCAAGTTTCAGCCTCAATCTCTCCAGCTCCTTCTGGCTCTTTTTGCCGGTTTCCATCAGCTTCTCCACCTGAGCGACAATCTGCTGAGGCTCGGTCTTGAGCAGCTGAGAGAGTTCCTCTATCGTCTCATCTCGCTGTTGTATTCTTTTTATAGCTTCCCTTCCGGTCAGGGCTTCTATTCGCCGCACGCCCGCAGCTATCCCGCATTCGCTGAGGATGAGGAAAGCCCCAATATCCCCGGTGAACCGGGTATGAGTTCCTCCGCAGAGCTCCCGGCTGATGTCATTGACAGCGACCATCCTCACCTTTTCCTGGTATTTCTCCCCGAACAGAGCGATGGCGCCCTTAGCTATTGCCTGATTATAATCGACCACTTCGGTTTTTACTGCCAGGTTCTCCCTTATCCGCTTGTTCACCGCCTCTTCGATGCGGCGGAGCTCCCGGGGAGTGATGGGAGAGAAGTGTGTGAAGTCAAACCGCATCTTCTCCGGGGTGACCTCCGAGCCGGCCTGCTTTATATGGGTGCCCAGATGCTCACGCAGGGTAGCTTGCAGCATGTGGGTGGCGGTATGGTTGGCGGCGGTAGCTGCTCTCTCTTCTTTGTTCACCTCTGCCCTGACTTTTTCGCTGGTGACCAGCTCCCCGTGACGCACCTTGACCAGATGGACGATGATATCCTCGGTGGCATAGAGGGTGTCGGTCACCAGGGCGGTGCCGCTGTCGGAGCTGAGGGTTCCCTTATCTCCCACCTGCCCCCCTGCTTCGGCATAGAAGGGTGTGCGGTCTAATATGACCTCGCCTTCTTCCTCTTTGCTCAGCCGCTCCACCTGCTGGGTACCTTTGATTATAGCTACTATACTGGCATCTTCAATGGTGGTGGTTTCGTAGCCTGCAAAGGCGGTTTTTGTTCGGGGTGCCAGCTTGCGGTAGACATCCTTGACCTCCTCCTCCGCTCCTTCCAGCCAGGCGAGACGGGCTTTTTCCCTCTGCCCTTCCAGGTGCTTTTGAAAGCCTTGATGGTCGACGGTCAACCCTCTCTCAGCGGCGATCTCCTCCACCAGGTCCAGAGGGACCCCAAAGGTATCGTAGAGGCGGAAGAGCTCGCCCCCGGGGACGGTGGTTCCTTTACTGCTCACCACCTTCTCCAGCACCTCCTCTACCTGCCGTATTCCCTGGGTGAGGGTGGTGTGGAAGCGCTCCTCTTCTGCCAGGCATACCCGGGCGACGAAGTCTCTACTGTCCATGAGTTCCGGGAAAGGACTCTTCATAATATGAGCCACCAACCCGGTCAGTTTATAGAGGAAAGGCTCGGTAAAGCCCATTAACTGTCCCTGACGGATAGCCCGGCGGATAATCCTTCTTAGCACATATCCTCTCCCTTCGTTGGAGGGCATGACCCCATCGCTGACGGCAAAGGTGATGGCCCGCAGGTGGTCGGCTATGATGCGGATGGCGATGTCCTCTTTTCGGCTGGCTCCCTGCTCCAGGTTACCCAGCTCCAGCAATCTCTCCACTATGGGTTGGAAGAGGTCGTTTTCATAATTGCTTTTTGCTCCTTGCAGGAGGGTGGCTAATCTCTCCAGCCCCATTCCGGTATCTATGCAGGGCGAGGGGAGGGGAGAAAGCTCTCCTTTTTCGTCCCGGTTGTATTGCATGAAGACCAGGTTCCACAGCTCAAAGAATCGGTCGCAATCGCACTCAATGCCGCAGTCGGGTCGTCCGCAGCCGAACTTCTTGCCCCGGTCATAGTGGATCTCGGAGCAAGGACCGCAGGGACCTGTATCCCCCATGGCCCAGAAATTGTCCTTCTCGCCCAGCCGATATATGATAGAGGGGTCCAGTCCTACATTCTTATTCCAGATGTTGTACGCCTCGTCATCCTTTTGATACACACTGACCAGCATTCGGTCCTCGGGGAGCCCGTAACCTTCTATCAGCAGCTCCCAGCTCATCTCAATAGCCTCTTTTTTAAAGTAATCGCCGAACGAGAAGTTACCCAGCATCTCGAAGAAGGTGTGGTGCTTGTCGGTGAGCCCAACATTGTCGAGGTCATTATGCTTACCGCCCGCTCGCATGCACTTCTGGGATGAGGCAGCACGGGTGTAGGGACGCTTCTCCTTCCCCAGAAAGACCTCTTTGAACTGGTTCATTCCAGCATTGGTAAAGAGCAGGGTAGGGTCCTTATGGGGTATCAAAGAGGAACTGGGCACAATCTTGTGCTCTCGCTTGCGAAAGTATTCCAGGAACCTGGTTCTAATCTCGTCGCTTTTCATTTTTTAAAAAGATGCCTCACTGAGTCTCTTCTTATAAGGTGCTAATTTTTTCCATATCAGCTCGGTGGGGAAGCCGCGGCGGTAGATGTAATCGTAGAGCTTTTTTAAATCATTAATAGTTTCAGGTAAACCATTCATCCGCACCTTCTTACCGATGGCTTTCTCCAGGAGCTTCTCCTCATCAATTTCGATAAAAACCTGATCCAGGGCACGGTGGATAACCTGGGCTGCCACCCCCTTTTCCAGAAGCTTCTGAAACAGTCTGTGCCTCCCCATCAAGCGATTGGTAGCACTGAATAAGGAATATTGGTAAGCGAACTGAAAGTCGTCTAAGTAATTCTTCTCTTTCAGTATTCTTATGGTGGTGGCAATCTCTTTCTCGGAGAAAGCTTTCTTTTCCAGCAGCTTTTGCATCTCAGCCTGGCTTCGTGCTCTGATGGAGAGGAGCTTCAGAGCTGCGGCATAGCTCTTAGGGCTGGTTTCTTCGGTCATTTCCTCAGTTCAGGGTCGCTCGGGTTGATTGGAGAAAATGAAGGGGGATTCCTCGTCGTCCTCTTTTTTCTCCTCCCATTCCAGCAGCTTCTCTATCTCCTCGCGGGACAAGTCGCTGGTGGATTGTACTCCTTTGACTTTCATCTTGAAGTCCTCCGGATTGGAGGCATGGCGCAGGGCTTCCTCATAGGAGATAAGCTCATTATGATAGAGTTTGAAGATGGACTGGTCAAAGGTCTGCATGCTGTATTGGGAGACCCCGGCGGCAATGGCAGCCTGAATGAGGTGAGTCTTTTCCTTATTGACTATGCAGTCTTTGATGTATGAGGTAGAGACCATCACCTCCACTGCTGGCACTCGTCCCTTCCCATCTGCCATTGGCAGAAGCCTCAAAGAGATGACCGCTTTCAGCACTGATGCCAGCTGCAGGCGGACCTGCTTCTGTTGGTAAGGGGGAAAGACCGATATGATGCGGTTGACGGTCTCGGTGGCATCGATGGTGTGCAGGGTGCTCATAACCAGATGTCCTGTTTCGGCGGCTACCAGCGCGGTCTCGATGGTCTCGTAGTCCCTCATCTCTCCGACCATGATGATATCAGGGTCTTGACGCAGGGCATGGCGCAAGGCAATAGCGAAGTTGCGGGTGTCTACCTCCACCTCTCGCTGGTTGATTATGCATTTGCGGTCTTTGAACAGGAATTCTATGGGGTCTTCGATGGTAATCACATGCTCGGTGCGGTGGTTATTGATGTAGTCGATCATAGCAGCCAGGGTGGTCGATTTTCCGCTGCCGGTGGTTCCTGTGCATAATACCAGTCCTCTTTTTTCCATGGATATCTTTTCCAGGATGGGAGGTAGGTTCAGTTCTCTTACCGAGCTGATCTCAAAAGAGATCACTCGCAGAACCAATCCGATGGTGCCTCGCTGCTGGAAGATGTTGCATCGAAATCGTCCCAAGCCCGGAACACTATAAGCGATGTCTATCTCCAGATTTCTCTTGAACTTTTCCTTCTGACGGTCGTTCATTAGCTCAAAAGCCATGCGGAGGGTATCGTCCTGAGTAAGCCGGCGCAAATCGACCAGGGGGATGAGGTTGCCAAAAATCCTGATATGGGGATGAGAGCCCACTTTCAGATGGAGGTCGGAGGCGTTCTTTTCTACTGCTCTTTTCAATAGGTCGTTAATATGCATATCTCATAGTCTCCTTCTCAGTTGAGATATTTACCCGTTACTATGCGTTATGCAGTGAATAAGGATGATCTTTATTCATCCTAACAGAACCTTATAGCCAGAAATTCTCATAGATAGGTTAACCAACCATATTTATTGGGCTTCTCCCCTCTTGCCAGAGCCAGATACTCGGTCTGCAGTTGCTTGGTTACAGGAGCTATTTTCCCCTTCCCTATAATAATTTGGTCAATCGACCTTATGGGGGTGACCTCTGCCGCCGTGCCGGTGAAGAAGACTTCATCGGAAATGTAAAGTTCTTCTCGCGGAATATTGCGGACGGTCACCTCATATCCCAGGTCTTTAGCAATAGTGATGATGGTTTCCCTGGTAATTCCAGGCAGAATACAGGAGCTCAGCGGGGGAGTGAAGAGCTTCTCACCGCGCACAATGAAGAGGTTTTCTCCACTTCCCTCGCTCACATAGCCGTTAATATCGAGTGATATTCCCTCAGTGTAACCATCGACCAGAGCTTCCATTTTTATCAACTGGGAGTTCATATAGTTAGCTGCGCATTTGGCCAAGGCGGGGAAGGTATTGGGAGCCATCCTTGTCCAGGAGGACACCCTCACATCCACTCCCTTTTCTAATGCGTCCTCTCCCAGATATTTTCCCCACACCCATACTGCAATATACACATCTATGGGGCAAGGGAATGGGTCTACCCCGATTGAGCCGTATCCCCTGATGACGATGGGGCGGAGGTAGCACTCTTTCATTTTGTTGATGCGAATGGTCTCCAGACAGGCTTGGTTAAACTCCTCCCTGGAGAAGGGGATATCCATTCTGTATATCTTGCAGGAATTAAAAAGCCTATCGGTATGGTCCTTAAGGCGAAATACCGCAGGTCCTTTTTGGGTATTATAGCATCTCTCCCCTTCAAACATAGCGGTTCCATAGCTTATCACATGGGACAGGATGTGTATTTTTGCGTCATCCCAATTAATGAATTTTCCATTGAACCATATCTTATCCGACTTTTTAATGGTCATGTATTAACTCCTTTCTTTTATCTATCACTCACCAATACGTTTCTCACAGCTTCTCCGAGAGTTTGCTTTTTAACCAGTTTTACCACAATTTTGCAATCATCTCTTCTGTTACTACATGTCCTCGGCTGGAGATGTGCTTCTTTTGAACTCCTGAAACAAAAGCTCCTTTTTTACTTATTGAAAATATTACATAAAATTATAACATGTTCGTCTTTGAAATTAAAGAGATTTTTATGGTGGGTCGCCTGGTCTTTGCTATTTGATATATATTTGGTTCAACACCCGGAAAGTAGCGGTGGGATAGAGGATTAATCCCTGAACCTCATTCTTCATTACGGCAACATTGGTGTTATACCATAGGCTGATATAGGGGGCGTCGAAGGCGATGAGCTTCTGGACTTCAGAATAGATTTTTTTCAGCTCCTGTGTATCGGTGGTGACTCTTGCCCGGTCAATTAATCGGTCAATGGTGGGATTCTGGTAGCCTCCTCGGTTGGCGCCCTTTGGGGGGAGGCTTTGGGAATGGAAGCAGTAGCGGTAGATATCGGGGTCGGTAGCTCCTATCCAGCGCAGGGGATAAAGCTGGAAATTCCCCTTGATGATGTCATTGTAAAAGGTCTGCCACTCGTACGACTTTACCTCAATGTCTATTCCCACCTCTTTAAGGTTTTCCTTAATAACAGTGGCGATGTCCCTGGCCCATTTAAAGGTGGGAGTTTTAAAGACCATGTGAAATCGGCCTCGGGGTCCATCCCCATCGGGATCGGGAAAGCCGGCTTCGTCCAGCAGCTCCCTTGCTTGGGAGGGACTATAGGAGAATGTGGTTACTTCCCCCTCGTAAGCCCAATTAGAGGGGGCTAAGATGCCGGAGGCGGGGGTGGCGAGGTTGTGGAGCAGACCCTCAATTATTCCCTCCCGGTCAATGGCATAGCCTATTGCCCATCGGACCTTCCGGTGAGCAAGGATGGGGTCTTTCATATTAAAGCCTATATAAGAGTAGATACACCCCTGCTTTTTCAGCACCTTCAGGTGAGGCTCGTTTTCCATTGTGGCAATCAGCTCCTCGGGGATGGCGTTGATTGCTAAATCTATACTCCCTTTCCGCAGCGCCAGAACCCTGGTGGTGGCGTCGGGGATTATCTTATAGATAATCCCGTCCACCTTCGGTCTTTCTCCCCAGTAGTTGTTGAATGTAGCAAAGGCCACCTCCTCGTCTTCTTTATAATAACGGAATTTAAAAGGTCCACTCCCTATGGGTCGGAGTTGGCATTCCTCGCCCGAGCCCTGGGGGATGATGCCGATTCCAGCCACATTGATGAGGAACGAGGAAAAGGGCTCCCGAAGGGTAAATCTTACCGTGAGGTCATCAACCACATCGATAGCCTGGATTATGCGGAAGTGCTCTTTTTTGGGCGAGAAAAAGCTCTCATCCAGCAGGCTCTCAAAGGTGTATTTGACATCCTCAGCAGTGAGCTTTTTCCCGGAGTGGAACTCAACTTCGGGGCGGAGGAAGAAGGTGTAGACTCTTCCTTCTACGCTCTCCCATTTATAGGCAAGATGGGGGACGATTTCTGCTCTTTCATCGGTGGTAACCAGGGGGTCGAAGATGAGCTCGTGAACCCTTGCCGAGCTGACATCGGTTCCCAGGCGGGGGTCGAGGTTGCCAGGGCTTTGCTCCAGGGCGAGGATTACCGTGTTTTTCCTCTTCAACGGTTCCCCCTGGCAGGCAAGCAGGGAGAATCCCACAGCCAGGATAAGCAAAATAAAACTTACTCTATTGATAAAAAAGTTGGTTTTCATTAACATGGAAATTTTTAATCTAAATGAGATTAACCCTAACATCTGCCAATCCTTTATATGTTCTTACCGGGTATTATCTTTCCCAGGATGACCCTGTGTCTTGCGCCTGTTGCTCGGGGGAGATTCCCCTCGTGTCCCATAAGGGTCTCATTTGCCAAAATGGCAAAGGCTACTGCTTCTTTGGCGTCGCTGGGTATGGAGAAGTCATCCGAGATCAGCATCCTCTGCTGGGGAAGAGATTCCTCCAGCCTGTGCCAGATATAGAAATTCCTAACTCCTCCTCCAGAGACAATGAGCTCGTCAATCTCATGGTAGGGAAAGACAAACATCTCCAGGCTGTTGACTATGGTGCGCACGGTAAACTCGGCTAAAGTGGTGATGAGGTTGTCCCATTCTGTACCTTTCCCCATCTCCATTATCCAGTGGAGGTAGGCTTCACCAAAATCCTCTCTTCCGGTCGATTTGGGCGGCGGCTTTTGCAGGAAGGGATGCTCCAGGAGCCTTTCCAGTATCCTCTGATCGACCTTGCCCCGGCTGGCACGCTTTCCATCCAGGTCGTATCGATTCTTTCCCCCGGTGATCATATAGATTAACTGGTCGAGGAGGATGTTGCCGGGTCCGGTGTCCATGGCGAGGACCTCCTCTGCCGGGGAGCCAGCGGGCAGCACGGTGATGTTGGCGATGCCGCCGATATTGAGCGCCACCCTCGATTTTTCGGGATGGGAGAAGAGGAGGTAATCGACATAGGAGACCAGAGGAGCGCCCTGACCTCCGGCAGCCATATCGCGGGGGCGGAAATCAGCAATAGTGGTTATGCCAGTGCGCTCGACAATGATGGAGGGCTCGCCAATTTGGAGAGTAGAAGTTACCTCAACTCCGGAGATTTTTTCCGGGGAGGGGAGGTGGTGAATGGTCTGTCCATGGGAGCCGATAAGGTCGATCTGAGAGAGCTCATAGTCGGCTTTTTTGGCAATATGAATCACCGCCTGGGCAAAGAGTTCGCCCAGGAGACTGTTGAGGCGGCATATATCGTCTACTCTGCCAGTATCCGGATGGGAGCACTTCAAAATAAGCTCTCTGATTTTACCGGAGAAACGCAGAGTATCGTGGGCTATGGTCTGAATAGAAGTGGACTTTCCGCTGCCGGAGACCTTCACCAGAGCGGCATCAATCCCATCAGCTGAGCTGCCCGACATCAGCCCTACAATAAGCCGCTCCTTCTTTTTACAAATAGACTGAAGCACTTTTCCAATCCTTTGCTTAGTTTGTAGTTCATTTTAACAGAGGGAAGGGGATTTTAAAATATTTTAATTGCTCCTAAGGATGATAAAATAGGCTTCGCCAAACTGTTCTTACGGGCATAAATGAATTGTAAATATAGATGCTGCTATATTCTTGTTCAAATTTCGGTTATTAGCCAAAAAGTATATGTATCTGAAGATTTCCCTTGACATGAATAGCAAGAGCAAGTAATTTTCAGTTTTAGAGGCCTCATGCTGGGATAAACTGATTATCGTATATCAAACCAGAAGGAGGATGTATCATGCGTATTGCTGCAATATTCCTCGTATTGGTTATATGTTTTGGATTACTTTCATCATGCGCCAGGACTCCCGCGGACTTAATATTAACTAATGGCGAAGTGTATACCATGGAACCGAGTCATCCGTGGGCGTCGGCGATAGTCATCACCGACAATACAATAACCGCCGTCTTGGACAATGCTGAGGATGCCGATGCTTACATGGGAGCCAATACCAGAGTCATTGACCTGAAGGGGAAGTTTGTCGTGCCCGGCTTTATCGATGGGCATGTCCATTTTAGCGGAGCCGGAGCGCTAATAAATGATGCCAATCTAATGACTGTGTCCGATGATGAGGGCCTGAGGGCAGAGATGCAGCGGGTGGTCAGCATTCTTGATGACGGGGAATGGATAACAGGTGGGCTGTGGGGTGCCTATGAGGATTGGGCTCTGGGAGCAGCGGAGGCTGGAGTCAAGAAGAAACAGCGGTGGGAGCCAAACCGCTGGACAGTAGACGATATAACAGGCAATAACCCCTGCCTCCTTTACAGCTACGACAGGGAGCTCTTTCTGGCTAATACGGCTGCCTTGAAGGCTGCCGGTCTGGAGGATGCCCGCCTTACGGGTATGAAGCTGGATGGGAAAGGGCGCCCCACGGGGCTCATTTATCGGGGCTCTGAGGCGCTGGAGAAAATCCGCTCGGTGATAAAAGAGAAGTCGCACGCTCGCCTCTTAAACGAAAACCGTGCGGCGCTGAAGCGGCTGGCGGAATCGGGCATCGTGGAGGTACAAGATATTGAAAGACCTGAGCAGACTGCTCGATTCATTGAGCTTCAGGAAAATGGGGAACTGACCTGCCGGGTATGGCTGCGTCCCGACCTTTCGCGAGGGGCTGAGCTGAAAGAACAAGGCTTCACCATGGGGCTGCATCCTAAAACGAAACAGCCCGACCAGTGGCTGCGCTATGGAGCATTAAAAGGCTATATCGACGGCATTATGGGCACCCACGGAGCGCTATTTTTCGAGCCCTACGACGACCAGCCGGATAACTACGGGAATTATCGCAGACACACCAGCGATGACCCTGGGTTTAAAGTGGGCAACATGGACAAGCTGTACAACCTTATCAAGATTGGATATGACGCCGGATTTGTAGCCAATGTCCACGCCATAGGCACCAAAGGGGTGGCTCTTATGCTGGATACTTATGAACGGCTGATGGAGGAACTGGGCACGGATTTGAGGGGCTTTCGGGTTATCCACGCCCAGGTGATACGGCAGGAGGACTTCCCTCGCTTCAGGAAATTGAATGTCATTGCCGAGGTGAACCCATACCATATCTCTGACGATATGCGCTGGATGGAGCAGAGAATCGGGCACGAGCGGTGCAAGGGCGCTTATGCGTTCAAGTCGCTGCTGGATAACGGAGCAATTCTGTCTTTCGGCTCAGACTGGCCGGGCACCTCGGCGGCAGAGTACCATGTTCATCCGAAATACCTCATCCATGCGGCGGTAAACCGCACCACAGTGAAGGGCACACCGGAAGGAGGGTGGTTCCCGGAGCAAAAGATATCAGTCCACGAAGCGTTAAAAGCCTACACTATCAATAACGCCTATGCCGCTTTTGAGGACGATATCCGCGGCTCAATAAAAGAAGGCAAGTTAGCGGATATTACCGTGTGCGACCTGAATCTGATGAAGATAGACCCCGCCGACATCCTCAAGATGAATGTCGATATGACCATCCTGGACGGCAGGATTGTATACGAGCGGGAATAAACAGTACTGTGAAATTATAAAATTCAGATAGCGGTAATAGCACCAAGAGCAGATTTTACCTGGGACCCCAACGGCGCTTCGCCATTTCAGCTGCTCTGTCCAGGTCATCCAAGCGAGCCTTGACAATGTTTAAATTTACGCCTCTCGATGCATCAGTAGCGGCTGCCCGGTACATCTCAGCCAAGCTTGCTTGTTTCCTGGCCGCTGAGCCCTTGGTATAGCCCTTCAAAATTGCGCTCCCGCCGAGACCAGCAGTGATAGCAACAGAAACTAATTGCAAAATCTTGATTGGGGGATTGAGTGCATAGATTATGACTGCCGCCAGCACGCCGATGAGGACATCGGCGATGAAGCCCAAATCTACGAATTTGACGCCGGTCTGCTTATCCCAGTGGGGCATTTCAAGCCCTTTTTCCTGCAACAGACTTAGGCCGAATCCACCGACTGCCCCAAGCCCTGCAGCTGCTACCAGATCTTTCCATAAAGTTGCGAATACTGTATCCATCTTGCCTCCTTAATCGAATGTCATTGGCTCGATGGCGTTTAATAATTTCCGGATTAACGAACTTCGACAAATTTGGGAGAGCCAAGCGAAGTGGCAACTAAACATAAGCAGAAATTCTCAGCTCGGCAGAAGAGTGCCTTCTTGTCTGCACTTGTTTTTATAAAGTTCTGCTAGATTGATGTTGCGAATTCTTGAGTATTAGGTGAAATTAACTTTCCTCTTCGCCTACTGGTTCAAGAGACGTTCTGATATTGTTCCATTCAGGTCTGTCACTATTAAGATATGCGTAAATCGGCCTCTCATTGCGCACAAGGTCTACAAAAGGTTCCATTTCCTTAAAAGGAAGGAAGATCGCTCCAACCTTGTTCTGTACCACATAAACGGGATTCGGTACCGGGCTATCATCCGTCAAGAAATAGGCAATGAAACGGTGATCTCCTCCATAGCAAGCAACATAGCCACGGGCCTTAATAGGGGTACCACTCCATGTGGCTGTTAATGCATGGCCAAGAGCAACTTTATATCCTTCTATCTGAAATTTTTTAATAGCCATCTTTTGCCTCCTTTCGGATTTGAATTTTTTCCAATTTCTTAATTTAATATTCTTTTATATAACATAACCTCCTTTCAAACTGTGCGTAAAAGGTTGCTTAATGTTTTAGCGGATGCCGAAGTTGCTGAATGCAGTGAAGCGATTTGGACGGTGCGCAGCGAAGTCGGCAACCCCGTGTTAGTTTCTCATTTTGCCCACCGATTCATTATTGACTACAACTTTTTGATGATTTCCTTAAAGTCCAAACTTCTTTTTATCAACCCATTCCATTTTCAAAAGTGACCACCAATCTATTGCAAGCCCCCTCAGGACATACTCGTATGGCAGCCAACCATAGCCTTTATCGCCCCATCTTGTTCCCCAGGAGTTTCGTATAAGTAGAGCTCCGGTTTTCTCAATTCCACAGGTGGTGTTCTTTATTTTCATAGCGTTATCATATCCCACTGCTACAACGGCATGACCGCCAAGAATTCTTTCCCCACGACATGGGTAGGGAATTTTGCCGTCATTCCATGCTTGCTCGATAGAACTAAAAACAGTAAACCCAAACATCAACGGCAGGCCAAAAGCTAAGAGCGACTTGACCCGCTTTAAAAGAAAATCCTCAGGCGTACCCGGAGGATCAAGTCGAAAGTATTGTAATGCTTGGTAGTTTTCGGCAAAGGCATAGCAGAAGGAGGAAGGTTCATTGTCGAAGTCTTCTATGACATAAGGCCAATATTCTTCAGGTGGAACCCCGAAAAGCACCATGGCAGCCATTGTCGTGCGTAGAAATGCTCCTCTATCTCCTGTCCAGTGCAGAAGGTTGCGAGTTGCTTTATAAAGGAATAGCCTGGATGCATCTATATGCCTGTCAAAAGCTCTTCGCTCATAGTATTCCATGAGAGCAACACCGGCGTTTGCCGTGCACGAACCGAGAGCGCCTTGATTCTCAACAGGAGGACACCATTCTCTTAGGTCGCGGGAATTCGGTATACGTATCTTTTCAGGTTCTGAGACCCCCACTTTTGTAAGCATGTCCTTCACTGATTTCTGTTTAAGCCTTGTGAGTCTTGGGGTAACCTCTTCTGTCTCTACCGTGTAGTCCCTAAAATCGGGATACTCTGGAAGCCATCCCATTCCTAATTCAAAGCCATTTTTTTCCTTTTCTTCAGGCATTTTGAATGCCTCCTTTCAATTTATTTGTTTAAAGTCTTAACAAATTTCGTATTCCTATGGCATCAGCCCCTTCCAAACTGCAAATCAAAATAGCTTATCATTTTCGGGATTGCCTAAGTCGCCGAAGGCGATTTGGACAAAGCCTAGCGAAATCGGCAACCCCCTGTTGTTAATACAAATCGGTTGCTTTTTTACATTATCCTTGCTCACTTTGAGTGGAGCGAAGGAGAGAAAAGGTGTTGGCCAAAGTCAGTTTTTCTATTTGAGTCGCCGCTAACCTGCTCTACATACTGGTGCTTAATCATACCGTTATCGGTAGAAGCCAGCAGCCCGACACTAAGAGCTCACCACCTTGCGCGCCATATATGTTTGTACCTGCCATAGATTACCAGTCAGCGTCAGATAGTGGCAAATATTAGGGCTCCCTTTGTGCTGGGTCTGTCGCTTCAAGAAAAAGCAGTACCATCAAGAAGGTTAAGACGATTACCGTAACACGGTAAGGCTGAACTCGCTGAGGTTCCTATGTGATAACCAGTCATTGCAATCAGCTATGGTTCGTTTATATGCGCGTAGCTCCAGTTGATAGGCGCAAGTTATCGGGAACGCCTGGCTCAAATCGGAGATCGTCAGCCTGAGGGTCCCCCCGTTCCAGGTAGGGGCTACTGCACCCTGTATGCGGGCATGCGCATAGGTGTGACCGACCTGTGCAGCCGGTGGGACAGGTCCACCCGGTGGTCCAGGTGCGAGTGTAGCACTGGGCCGATTAAGCAGGTTGATGACAAGATTCTCGCCGTAGGTGGTACGAAGCGTGTAGAATGCGAGGTGTCCATCCGGGTCGTGGGCCATGAAGTCGATCTCTAACTGACCGCCTGCCTTGGCATCTACAACTCCGCAAGCTCCGACAGAGACTCCATTGATGCGAACGTCGAGAAAGTCCGTGTCAGGCTCTGTTGTACAAGTGTGGACTGTACCAGCTCCACAGGGATGGTCAGGTGTCGTTGGGTGTCCGCTACCAGCGCCAACGAGGCGATTGTCAACGGTCAACACGATGCCGTTGTCCTCTGTCGTATTGCAGAGCGTGAGAATGCGTGGGTTGACGAGATTGCTACCTGGACCCAGATTCCAGCTCTTCACCCGCAATCGGAATGTTCCGTCAGTAAAGTTATTCTTGGTGAGCCAGCGCATCATCCAGTCTCTGTAGCTGGTCCAGAAGCGCGAAATGCCCCAACTTGCGGGATCATTGTTAGCTTCAAAGTGCTCACGGCTCTGGATAACATGCCGCCCGCTGATGTTCGTAAAGGAGAACAAGACGCGGTGGAAATCGGGCGGATCGGTAGTGCCCACCTTAGGTCCCCAGTACCAACGATAGAAGCCGCCCGCAGCTGCAGACGGCATGGCATTCCAGGTGGCACCGCCGTCATCGGACCACTCGAACTCGTAATAGTCTACTCCAGCCAAGTCTCCAAAGAGCCCTCGAATGGGAATCACACCGGCGAACGGCC